>JAJRSY010000258.1 GCA_024278565.1 Bacteroidota bacterium | reverse complement strand
TGAATATCTTGGGGCAGGGTCTAAGTATAACTTATGTAATGCTGTTCCGCCTCTAAACGCTAAGTTTTCTCTCAATAATTCATCAGAGAAAATTTCCACCAAAGCACGACTTATTACTAAATCTTGTTCTACTTGATAAAATTGCCCCCAAGGTGCATATTCTTGCCATTTTGCTATATATGGTTTTGGAACCATAAATCGTTTTCTAGTTTAATATTTACAGCTACTTTCCAAGTGTTATAAATTGCTCCAGGTTTTTGATTTGATTTTGGACTTAATAAAACAGGAAAAAATTTAGACTTTTTAAGATGTTCTTTTATTAGTTCAGTTAGATTTTCATTTGCTTTTAATTCTTCTAGTAAAAAGCCAAAACGTTGTAAGGCGCTTTTATGTGGATACCATGTTAATAGTTCTGTAATGTCATTGTCGGTTAGTTCTTCTGTTAATTCTTCTAAAATAGCTAACATTCTATTGAGGCCACCTAGTTTGGTTTGATGATGAATTAAGTCCACCATTGTAAGAGCGGGGCTTGAGATTTTAAAAATGCCAGCATCCGATTTTTTTTGTAAAATGTTTTTCTTTGGCCATTTTGATGTGGTCAAAAAGCTAATATCAATTGATTTTTTTTTGATTTTCGATAGAGGTGGAGTATTTATCATCACGTAATCTCGTTGTACTTGCTGATGACTAGCTCCTTGAAATTTGGCTGCTGAATAAAAACCTAAATAGTAGTCCCTTTCTAAATTTTTAAAAAGCTTATCAATGTATAATTGAATTGGTAATTGCTCTTGTTTGGAATATCTAGGCGGAATTATTAGATAAAATCCTTTTCTTAGGTTAATAATTTCTTTTTTTTCTACTAATCTAGAAAGTCCTCTTTTCAGAGAGATATCCGTCTTATTACAATTTTCCAATAACTCATTCCATGAGAATGCGTATTCTTCATAGGATTGAAGTTGTTTTATGTAATTGGATATGGTCAAGTATAGTAAATTTTTGTTAAAGATACTATTATTTGGTAATTATCTCAATTTTTTACTAAAATTTTTAAGCATTGATAAATTTTGCTCTTTTGTTTTTTAGAAATGGAATTGAGCAAAGGCAAAAAATAAATGTGTAAAATGTACGGCTAGATGTATAAAAAACAACTTGTTATATAATCATAAATATATCTGTTCATCCATTACCATTTCTGGATAACATCATATTTGTATGATTTTCACCAGTTTGCAAACTCCTAAACCCTAGAGGCAATCTCCATAAGATAGGCACAGAGTAATGCGCCTCCCGTACCAACCACATAGCCAAAAACGGCCAATAGCACGCCTACAGAGGTCAGTGAGGGGTGAAATTCAGCGGCAACTACAGGTGCTGAGGCTGCACCGCCCACATTGGCCTGACTGCCAACCGCCAAAAAGAAGTAGGGTGCTTTTATCAATTTGGCAACAAGGATCAAAAGGCCCGCATGAATGGCGATCCAGATAAACCCTATGGCGATCAAACCTGGGTTTTCAAGTACTTTTCCTAAATCCATTTTCATGCCAATGGTGGCTACCAATAAGTAGATGAACATGCCCCCGATCTTACTGGCGCCAGCACCCTCATAGTTTTTGGCCTTTGTAAACGATAGGGTAATACCTATGGCTGTGGCCAAGACCACCATCCAGAAAAAGCTGGATCCCAAAAATGACATAAAACTTTTTTTATCACCTACACTATCAAATGAACCGGACAGAAACGAGCTGATATGGTTTCCGAAAAAATGCGCAAGGCCGACGGCGGTAAACGCAAAGAACAAAAGCATCATATAATCTTGTAATGTGGGTACTCGGGTAATCTTATCGGAAAACTCGGTCACTTTTATCTTTAAGGCCTCAATGGCCGAGGTGTCGGCTTTGAGCCAGCGGTCTATCTTTTCGGTTTTACCCACCCCCAGTAAGATGATGGCCATCCATATATTGGCCACAACAATATCGATGAGTACCATGCCCCCATATTTTTCAGGATTGTATTGAAAGATCTCGAGCATGGCGGCCTGGTTGGCACCGCCACCGATCCAGCTTCCGGCTATGGTCGAAAGTCCCCTCCAAATGGCATTAAAGTCATTTCCGCCAACGGTCTCAGGTGAAAAGATAGATACGATCAATATGGCCAATGGCCCACCGATAATGATGCCCGCAGATCCCGTTAAAAACATGATCAATGCTTTTGATCCCAGATTGGCGATGGCCTTCAGGTCAATGCTCAAGGTCATCAAAACAAGGGCTGCGGGCAACAAATACCTACTTGCCATAAAATAACGGTTAGAAGTCTTATCGGATACGACACCCGTGCTTGCCAAAACCGCAGGTAACAAATAGCACATTAAAACGGCCGGCACAATGCCGTAGAATTTTTTCCAAAATCCGGTTTTGATCGAAGAGGTGTAAAAAATAAAACCGAGGCAAAGGGTGAGGAGTCCGAACACTACAGTATCGTCGGTAATCAAAGGGTCGTTCATGAATGGTACGCTATGGTTGTTTTCAAAGATAACAAAAGAGCGGCCAAATCTTGTAAAAGCTTTGGTGGCTCAAAAACCCCCTAAAACCAATTAGATATTCAACCAGTAAGTGAATTTCAGATTGATCGAGCGGTACCTAGGGGTGAAAACATCGATCGAATAATTATCGTTGTAGACGATGAACAGATCTGACAAGGGGGCAAAACGCCATTGCAGTCTTGAATTAATGCCCAGATTATCCCTTTGGTTGCTGTACTGGATCAAGGTGGACCAAAAAACCGATTTACTGAAGGTGATATCCACTTTGGGACTTATAAGCCAAAAATCGGCACTGGGGTAGGGGCCGGGCAAACTTAGCTTATCATAGCCGAGTTCTAGACTTATTGATGCCTTGGGCTGAAGACGTAGGGTAAACCTACTTTCCAACGAAAAACGTTTTCCGTTGAAAAACCTACCTATTGAAGATTCAAGTTCGTATGCAAAAACGTTGCCTCTATTGGTTTGATACCCTATTTGTACCTGATTGAAGTGATAACCTTGGTTACCGGGTAATGGTGTGCCACCCTCGGTACGGGTAGGGTCGAAAGGGCGGGCAAGGAAAACAAACCTGTTTGAAAAACCTGCTTGCAATGCCGATTGGTTCTGAAATTCGGTCTCCCAAACGACCATGTGGTTGAAATCGGTATTTTTATAAGCGAGGGCCGGTCTCCAAGTGAGTATGGAAAACAGTTCAAGACTGTACCGGTTTACGCTCTTGCTCTTTGGCCACAAAGACCCCTGTACCGAGGTTGCCGATTTCATGATATCGGTACGCCTGATAAACCCCAGGTCCGAGGTGAAGTCTTCATCTATATACACGAAATCGGAAAAGACGTTCAGGTTTTTTGAGTTGCGCCCCAAAAATGCGCCTACCGAATAATTGCCTTCATTGTCATTGGGCTGAAAAGATTTGTGGGTGTAGAACTTTCCGATCCATTTGTTGTCTTTTGAAGCCAGGTTGTAGTCGATGCCGACCACACGGTTGTATTCATCTTCACGTTCAATAAAATCATACTCTTTAAAAGATTGCCGGTTGATAAAGAACATACCGATATTCGAACGGGCGAAAACCTTTTTTTGCAAGGCCAGCATGGTGTTGTTGTTCGATGCGATCTCGTTCTCGATATCATCATCGGTCTGAATGCTGAGTACGCCCAGACGCCAGTTTTCATTAAGCTTTCCACTAAGTCGAACCCCACCCAGAATCTTGTTCTCTATCAAGTTGCCACTACTGTCACGGGCAATACCGATGCGCCTTGAAAAGAAGGGGTTGGCATCACGGCCACCGCCAAAACTGCTGAACAGGTCACTGTTATCGATAAAAAACTGCCTTCGTTCCGGAAGGGATATTTCGAAACGGGTGAGGTTGGTGAAAATGGCATCTACCTCTACGTTCGAAAAATCAGGGTTTAGGGTAATGTCCAGATTCATACCGTTACCAATGGCCACTTTGGCATCGCCCCCCACTTTAAGTTCGGTATTGCTTTGATCTAGATCGAAATTTTTTTCAGCTATTGTGTTTATATAGGGTATGATGGCCAGAGGGGTTCTTGATCGGCCGAGGGGTTTTTCAAAATGCATGTCTCCCATAAATGCCAAACTTGACAATATTTGGTTTTGGGGTACTTTGTGCCAAACACTGCGTTCATTGGTCTGCATATCAAACCGGTAGCTTTGAAACCGCCATTTGGTCTCCCCTTCCTTGAATTTAAAAGAAGTGAGGGGTATGGCCATTTCAGAGGTGAAATACCCGTCGTGTATTTTTGATTCACCTTTCCATTTTACGTCCCAGGCGGTGTTGAACCCTGTTCTGAAGTTTTGACCGCCTCCTGAGATGAGTGCCTCCCTTCTTACCCCATAGGCGTTTATGCCGAACAAAAACGCATTGGTGCCATCATTGAAAGTGTCGAACAGTAAGCTGATGTTATCACTACTGCCGGCCCTATAATCACGTTCTAACGAGGGGGTCACCCAATCGTTTCCGATCGATCTTATGGTTATGCCGATGTACAGGGTGGTATTGTCAATGACCATTTTTATTTCGGTAGGTTGCTCGGCGAGAATTGAATCAGAAGGAAAGTACTGCTGAAAATCATGGGCGCTCTCTGCGTTCTGCCAAAATGGTTCATCTAAAATACCGTCAATAACCACATCGTCAGAAATATGTTTAACGGTAAATGATTTGTTTTCTGTTTGACTGAGTGCCGTAAGAGTGTATAGAAGAAGGGTGAAAGCACAAAAAATTTTGGTCATTTGTCTTGAATTAGTCGGTAAGACAAATTTAGGACTTTGGAAGTTAAAAAAATGCTAAAGTTTGGTAGGGAGTATTAAATTTATCTAGCAGTATTGATAAATGAAGTGATTTGTTTTACCAGCTCTTTGGATAAAGGGAAGGAACTGTCAGAATACGATTTTTGATTTTCTTCTAAAGAACGGACAGTCTTCAGAACATGGTTCATGTCTGAAATTATCGAGAATTCGGTAAGGGGATTGGCATTTTTAAGTCTTTCGGCATGCGGAACATCTATCTGTAGATCTGTAAGTAATCGGTTCTTGATAGGGACGGTTTTTTTACCCTGTTTTCTGGGATGTCCATTTCACTAGAATCAGGTCTTTCAGAACAAAAGTTAGATATGATATTTGTACCAAACAAAATAAACAACCGTTGTATATAAAAATATAACCTAATACTATTTTTGAAAAAACAACCTTCTATGAAAAACGTATTACCAAAATTTCAGAGACCAATACAGGGCATAAACGACCCGTGTACAGATATTTCGAATTGGGAAAGGGCAACGGAGGCCTATGATTCCAAAGACTACAGAACAGCTCTTATAGAGACCATAAACTATGTGAACCCTGAACTTTTATCGAACAAAGACACCAATGCGGATATTACCTTGGTTCGCGGCCAGGGCTCTGCCGAAATTCAGGTCAATATAACCGAAACAACATTTTCGGTAAAAGCACCTTTTCTAAAGATAACCAACAATACGAATAAAGTCGCTCTTTATAGAAAAATCGCCGAGGTAAACTTTAATCCGTTGACTTTATCACAGATACAACTTAAGCAAGATGCCCTTTGGTTCGAATATGAAACGCCTATTTCGCTATGCCAGCCCTATAAAATATATGATGTATTGCGTGAAATCTGTGTTTTCGCCGATAAGTACGATGATGAGTTTGTAGAGAAATACAAAGCCGGTTTTTATCAGGAAACCAATACACAGCCCCTCACGGGTAGTGAAGCGGAACAGGTATGGCAACAGATCAATGGCATACTTACAGAATATAAAGAACATAGCAGCTACTTTCAAGAAAAAAGATGGGATGGTTTTCAATGGGACCTTATGGTCATCGCAATGCTGAAAATCGTAAATATGCCATACGTTCATGGCATCCTTCGTACAAAATTAAAAGAATACGTTCATAACCTGTTCGATACTCAAATTGATTTTCAGTATAGAGTTGACAAAGGCACTAATTTCATGCAGAAACTTTGCGCCAAGACCAAAGAAGACTTTATGAAAGATATTTACCATGCAGAAACCTTTATTTCATTAAAGTGGCGCAGCTCGGTCAAGATATTGCAGGACGATGCCAAAGACTTGGAAAATGTTGTTTCCAAATACGTCAAGGAAGAGGATCACTTTTCTTTATGTTATTATCTTCAGTACAATTTTCATTACACCCTCTATAATTTTAATATTGAAGAGCTGCACAAAAATGCCCTTTACGATGTTTTGGAACAAACCTCAGGTCTTGAACCACATCAGGCAGCCCCCAAACTTTTAGAGACCTACTACAGCTTTTTAAATGGCGATATCAAAGCCACTTCAAAAAGTAACAGTAATGGTTTTTTCGATAAACTATTTGGATAACCAACTTAATCACAAAAAATATTATGGAAAATATAAAAAAATCAGTTTTTAAAATAATAACAGCCTCCGGAACCGGTAGTGGATTCGTTATAAGTGGAAAAAACCACATAATAACCAACTATCATGTAGTTGCAGGTGAAAAAATCGTAGCGGTCGAAGACTATAAAAAAGATAGGTTTGTGGCCAATGTGGTCATGGTAAACCCAGAAGTGGATCTGGCATTTTTAACTATCGATGGGTTCGAAAACCACGAAACCGAAATTACATTGAACGAGGACATAGTCCTATCAAATACACAAAAAGTATATATCAACGGATACCCTTTTGGAATGCCCTATACCATTACCGAAGGTATCATATCATCACCAAGCCAACCCATGGGGGCCAGACGTTATATACAAACCGATGCCGCCGTGAATCCAGGAAACTCGGGGGGGCCCATGCTAAACAAAATGGGAAACCTAGTTGGCGTAACCACTTCTAAATTCACCAATGCCGACAACGTTGGCTTTGGTGTAAAACACAATGACTTGATAAAGGAAATCGATGATTTCACCTACTCTGACAATTCGTTCAGGGTCAAATGCGACTCATGTGACGGATACATTGAACAGGAAACAGAGTTCTGCAGCAGTTGTGGGAATGATATGGATATTTCAATTTGGGAAGAATTTGAAAAAAGCCATTTTGCCAATTTCGTGGAAGAGAGCATGACCGAATTGGGAATGGATCCCGTTCTAGGAAGGGCCGGAAGGGATTCTTGGGAATTTCACCAAGGTAGTGCCCAGATACGGATATTCGTTTATAATAGGGATTATCTTATCGCAACATCGCCCCTGAACCAATTGCCAAAACAAAACCTTCAGGAACTATTGGAGTATTTGTTGCAAAAGAACGTTGAACCGTATTCTTTGGCAATATATGAGAACAAGATTTTTATATCCTATCGAACGCACCTTTCCGATATTTTTACGGATCATGCAGATACGATAAAAGAAAACATAAAAAACCTCTCGCTAAAGGCCGATGATCTAGATAATTTCTTTAAGGATACTTATGGGTGTGAAATGGCAATAGAGGCCAAATGAACAGAATGAACTGTATTCTAGAGACTGTGAAATATGTCATTAGCCCCGAGGTTTCGGGGTTAAGCATAGCGCCTGTGCCGAGCTTGTCGAAGTAGGGCTGCGGTTCATCCCGAAGGTTCGGGCGGGTTCACTCAATTTGATGAAAGTCAATATGTCTAAAGTCTAACGTTTATTGATCTATTCCCTCCATGTTAATAACCACAAGCTGGTAAGGATCGACAAACAAAAAGTTTAAACCAGTTCTATTGATCAGAAAATTTAAAATATAAAAAAAACGCGATTATTTTTGGCCCAAAGGCAGGTAGAATTGGAGAATTTGATATTAAAGGAACAAGCTGTTCTTATGGTGACCAGAAAAATTTCCAACATGTGTCTATATATGGAAAATATGCTCGCGTATTTTGGATTTCAGTTTTTCCATTTGAAAAAAGACCATAGCGGAATGTAACCATTGTAAAAAGACTTATGAACAATCGGAATTTATACTTGAACTAAAATATAAGTAACTAATCAGTCTAGTTAAACATCTAATAATCAATATTTTGTGTGTCATTGGAAAATCGCATCAGATTCAAAAAAAGCTGTATTCCGGTCTCAAAAAAGCCATAAGTGATTGAATATCAGCAAAATTAAAATTTTGTTAAAGCTTTCGGACTAAAATCAAAATTTCAAAAAACGCCAGCTCAATGCTTTGAAAACAAGACTCTTATGGCATTTTATTAGCTAGAAAGGGCATACTGATTAGTTACAAATATAAATAGGCGAAGAAATGAAAAAACACTTAGAGTACAATGACAACAAATCACATAAATTTTGGAAGATAGAAGTGTTCGACAACACTTTCACGGTAACCTACGGTAAAATCGGTACCGATGGGCAATCAAAGACCAAAGAATTTGAAACCGATGAAAAAGTAGCAGCAGAAGCAGAAAAATTGGTGAAACAAAAACTCAAAAAAGGCTATGTTGAAATCGCTGCCCCAGATAAGACTTCAAATACGCCCAAAGAAATAGACTACTACCAAGAACTTATAAAATTCGATAAAGAATATGGTAGCGAAACCTATTCAGACACTTTTTGTATTGCAGACAATGAAGACGATTTTTTTAAATATTGGTTAAGTGACTGCTCAGAGGAACAACTAAAAGAACACGAACAAAATTTGCAGATTTTTGCAATGGCAGATGGCTCAGGAGGCCGCTATGCTTTTTGGTTTACAGACGAAAACAAAGATCCCAATAAATCACCTATCATTTACTATGGTAGCGAAGGAGAAATACACCTTATTGCCTCAGATATTAAAGATCTAATTCAAATACTGAGCTTTGGAGTAGAAATATCAGAAGACTACTTTTATAGGTCATGTGATGAAGAAGACCATGAGGATGAGGAAGACTGCTTTTCGGAATATCTAGAATACCATCCTAACTTTCTGACTTTTAGAAAATGGATGCAAGAAAAACTAAATATAGAACCTGTAAAAGATTGGAAAATAGAAGGACAAAACACAGAAGTTGAAAAACTAACCAAAAAAGCAAGCGAAAAACATAAAGAAAATTTTGATAAATGGCAACACCAAATTTACCCAAACCCAAATGATTAAGAGACTGTTTTGAAATATATCAATTATTTTTTCCTGCCCGTCTGGCAGGCGGGTATGCTTCTTTTTGAGCATTATTTCGTTAAAATTTTGAACGATAACTCTGCTATCCTTAAAAATTTTGCCTTATCCTGCCCAAAAATAACCTATAAAAATTCTAATCATATATTTCAAAACAGTCTCTAATAATGATTAAATAGGAAAAATATGGGCTACGATATGAGTTACCATCCAATTTCAGAAGAACAAATCGACCAATGGTATTTCAATGTACTCGAAAATCATGATTTAATCATTATTGGGCCTAATTCCCCGAGGCTTGCCTCGATTTTTGGAGGAAAGTTTGAAAACGGTTGGTTTTCATCAAATAAAAAAATCCTCTTCCTCTAAATGCCTCGTGGGCCTGCTTGTTCGGCAGGCAGGCTTGCCCTGGGGGTTATTTACTAGAAAAACTATCCCTAGAAAATAAAATCGAAGAATTTCACCAAGAAAAATATAGGTAAGTTATCACAATAGCACTCGAAACTGAAGATGATGATATTTTTAGAGTAAAAAATACGTGGGAGAACTATCATAAAATCGCCAAAATAATTGATGAAAAGTTTAAAAAATGGGATGTAGAAAAATTTGGCCAACAATAAACATTGATTTAGAAAAAAATGAAACCATTTACAACATACGGAATAAAGTGCGCTAGAAAAGATGAAAAAATTCTTGTACAAAGAATCAATGATTTTCTAGCGACCCATAAAAGAACAATGTCAAAGGCCAAGAACAAATCACTCTTAGAAGCTTGTTTGCCATTTACCTATAAACACTTTTATTGGAACCTAAACAAATCTGTTGGAACATGGTTTGAAATTTTTCCCAACGAAGATGAAAAAGGAAAATTCTTTAGTGAAGAACATAAAGAATATTGTTGGTTGATGAAAACCAGAATAGATGTAGCCCATCCTATGTATAAAAAAGAAAGAACAGAATTTTTTTTATCCAACGTTCTTAAATCGACCGGGCACGAGACTGTTGTAATTAAAGAAAACGAAGAGGAAGAAGAGTAAATTTAAGATCGATTATAAAAATTAAACTTATGTTGCAAAAATTTATCACAGCATACAGACCCGATGAAAATTGCACCATAGCAACATCTGAAATAGTAAAGGAATACAAAAACAAAACACCCGATATTCTATTATCTCTTTGAAAAAACCATGGCTTTGGCAAATATAGAAACGGGTTTATAGAAATTATAAATCCTAAAGATTTTGAACCAATATTATGGATTTGGTTAGGTGAAGAGATGGAAAACTACGTGCCTTTTGCCATTACGGCATTTGGTGAACTGATCTATTACAGAAAACTTACTAAAACAGATGAAGATATATGTATTATAGACATTCAATATAGAAAAGTGGAAGTGTTAACTTGGGATTTCGAAGACTTTTTTGTTGATTTTCTTTTAGAGAAAGAAATGAGAGATGAATGGTTGCGGGAAGAACTGTTCGATGAAGCCATAAAAGAAGAAAAAACACCATTGGAAGAACATGAAATATTCACTTTTGCCCCTGTACTTGCAATGGAAGGAAGTGAAGATGTGAAATTCTTAAAAAGAGGCAACGCACAAGTCTATCAAGACCTTGTATTTCAAATGACCATGTAAAATATCGAATGTAACTATTCTTCAAAAGAACTAAAAAAATGAACAGTAAATAAGGACTGAAAAATGAAACCAAGAGAACTAATTACAAAAAATATACTTGAATATCTTTCTGAACCATTATTAAAAATGGGATTTAGATTTTCGAAAAGTTCTTTATCCTTTAAAAGAAAAAAGGAAGTTTTTGAACAAGAAATACATTTTAGCCTTAGTAAGTACAATCAAGAAAATGTAAGTGCCATATTTTGGGCATTACTAGGTGTTAAATCTAAAGCATATAGTAAATGGTATGAAAAAGAATATGGAAAAAAGCCTGTAAATAACGCTATGGGAGGAATTTCTTGTTGGAATATTCCAAATTGGAAAAAAGCAATTATCGATAATGAAGAACAAGTGCATTTTCAAATAATAAACGATAAAGAGCGTGCTAATGTTATGAAAGTTTTCAAAGAAAATATATTAAATGTGGGAGTACCATATTTGGATGATCTATCTAGTTGGGAGAAGACAGCAAACAAAATCATTGAAAAAGAGCATGGAGGTCGACATGCTGTTGCTTGTGATTTTTTTCTAATAGAGAATAACAAAAACAAGGCTCTTTGGGCTTTAGAAAAAGGATTGGAATACTGGACGAAATACCCTAATGCTTCATTTTCAAATGAAAAAGAAGAAATAAATTTAAGATTAAAAAAATACTTTAATAGATGAAATTACTAAATTTAAAATAATTATGGGACTAATATTTATGCCTCTTTTACTTGGCGCTTTAATTATTGGCATTATAGCAATAATTAAATGCGTTAAAATGTTTATGTCAGATATTATTGGAATTAATGAAATTGCTTATGGATGCCTTACTTCAATTACAATATTTAGTGTCATAGCGTTAGTTTATAAAATTAAAGGAGATGCTTGGGGATTAAGTCCATTTTTCAGACTGCCAATATACATGGTATTTATACCTTTCGTTATTTATCTAATAACTACTAACAGCAAAAATTTAGATATAAAATACCTTTCAGAAATTTTACTGATAAGCATTAGTTTTTCTGTAATTATATCTATTATATTTCCTAATTTCTTTTTTAGAATAGTTCATTATTTAGGTATTAAAATACATTATTAAGGTCAATATGTTGACCCTTAAATCAAAATTTGAAAAAGGAAAAAAAATGAAGGAATTGAAAATATAGTAGAGAACTATTAAACAAAATGAAAAAACATGTAGAATACAATAACTGCTATTGTGATACTTACTATTAAAAACACAAAATAAATATTAAAATGACCGAAAACGAAGAATTTATATATGAATCTATTTTTAATCAAGTAAGAATGGGTTTTCTCTCTACCGAAGAGATTAAAGAAAATATTATTGAAGAAATTGAAGATAACGAATTTGATGAAATTTCAGAAGAATGGGCAAATGATTTGATTGAAAAAGAAATTTCAAACCTACAAGAAGAAAGTAAGTTATGGAAAAAACCTACAGATACAGATCGGCTAATAAAAGCATTTGATGAATTATGTAAAATGAATATTATTGCACTGCACAATGCTGGCTTTACCTCAAGCGATGGATTTGAAGAAGTGTCTGATGTTGAAAGAAGTTTACGTAAAAAAAATAGAAAATCTGATGGCTATTGCTTTTATCACGAACAAGATTTAACCAGAGCCGTAAGTTTAGAAAACCCTTGTTTATACCTTGCTTTTCAAAAAATTGAGAATAAAAATGAAGAAGAAGCAATTGCAGTTGGAAAAAAAATTGTGCAAGTTTTAAAAGAAAATGATTTTGATATAGAATGGAATGAAACCCTAACATCTAAAATCTTAATTCCAAACTTTAAATGGCAACAACTCTATAATGAAAATGGACGATTCTTGTTAGATTATAATGATGTTGTAACCTTAATGCTTAAATAGTTTTGCCAATGAAAATTAAATGCTCTTGTAACAATCTAATTATTGATCAAACGGATTACTTAACAAATAAAGGCTATTTGATTTCTGACACGCAATGGTTTGATTTTTGGGATTTAATTGACCAAGCAATTGAGAACCCTAAAAAAACAAAAAAAGAAAGAGCAGATACTTGTTGGGAATTAAGAATACTAAATGTTTTTAAAGGAATATGGGAATGCAATCATTGTGGAAATTTATATATTGACGGAAAGGATAAAGAATTAATACTTTATACACCAGATTTAAAAAAATACCATAGAGTACTCGATAAAATAGAATAATAACCCTGAAAGAAAGGATTTATAAGTCAAAATAAAAAAACATGAAAAAATTAACCAAAGCATTTAATATAGAATTTTCAGATTATAATAACCACGAAGGCTGGACCAATGGAAAACCTGTTGGAATAAAAACCGTACAATGGCCAAGAAGTAGAATCTGTGGATTGCCAATGGCGCATATTTGGACACTTCTTGTTCCTGAAGAATACCGTGTAAAAGGAGAAAAATATGTAGCAATTTCTCTTTTTCAGGCAGATGACCATGTTGCAAATGATGTTGAGGGAGTTGTAAGCGTTATTAATGATAATAAAGAAATAAAAAACACCAATGCACAACCTTTTTGGGATTCATTGTTAGAATATGCTAAAAACAAACACCCAATGGAAATCTATTTTGAAGATATAATTGGTGGCGGATGGGCTTTAATCTGGTTAACGAAAGAAGAATTTAATTCTAACCTAACAGAACTTCCAAACCAAGATGATTCTGTATATCCAAATTACAATAGTTTTGATGGGACTAGTTGTTTTCAGCAAAATGAACCTCCAAAATACGTGAAATTAATCCCAAGGGAAAACGACCCTAATATTGGCAGGAAACTTGAAGAAGACCCTGATCAAGAAGAGGAAAATGCATATATTGATATGTTTTCTGATAAAGGAAAAAAACTGAATTTAGAAGAAAAATATTGGGGAAAAACACATTTTGGAGGAACCGCATGTCCCACACAAGCAATGCCTGAATTTAGTCCTTTTTATATTGAGTTTGAAGAAAATTTTGGCAATGCAAATATGGGTGGCGGAAACGGACAAATTGATTTACTAAATGATGAATTTGATTGGGCGTGTTGATAAATGTTTATTGGTCTCAGGTTGGGGTTTAAAACCCTGCAATTTTATTGCAGAACTTTAGTGATGCGAAAAAATCTGAATTTCGAGATTTTTTCAATTCGTAATCTATTTCAAATCATGGAAAAGTTTTAATATGAAGGACTTTCA
>JAJRSY010000257.1 GCA_024278565.1 Bacteroidota bacterium | reverse complement strand
CCCCCTTGTTTTTCACGTTCCGCCTTGAAATGGGCCTTACAGCTCGGTTCGTCAGGGAATTTCTTAAAAAAAATCTTGAATTATCATATCGATAGCATTAATAATCAATAAGATACAAAATATTCTACGTATATGCAAGGAATCCGATAGTCATAATTTCTTTTACTTCTTGCAACAGGGTATTTGCATCGTAGATGGTTCCATCTTTAATGGTGTATTTAACTCTATCTTCACGAATTACTTTATTATCCTTGGTCAGTTTGGTTTTCATTGAAAAAACTTTCTTCCACTAAATACCTCGTATGCTTGCCCACTATATTCGACATAGAACCTAAATAAATGACCTCGGCCCGAGGGTATGAGGTATTAAGTAGAACTTCCATTTTTATTTCGACACAAGCCCGCCAAACGGCATGGGTAAGTGTCTGCGAATTATACCCAATTGGGCCATCACCCTGCAATTAAATTATATCTTTACAGTCGAATTCGGTCACATGAAACTCACATTCTATAAATATCAAGGCACGGGCAACGATTTTGTGGTAATCGATAACCGAAATTTAATATTTCCGAAAGAAGATGGTAAACTGGTATCTTTCTTGTGCGACAGAAGATTTGGTGTTGGTGCTGATGGACTCATTTTGTTAGAGAATGACGACGAGTGTGATTTTAAAATGGCCTACTACAATTCAGATGGAAACACGAGTACAATGTGTGGTAATGGGGGAAGATGTATGGTCGCCTTTGCCAAACATCTGGGCATTATCGATAGAAAGTCTATTTTTAAAGCCATAGACGGTCCGCACAATGCCACCATTGAAGATGGAATTGTAAGTTTGCAGATGGGTAATGTGTCAGAGATAAAAATCAGGCCCAATTCATTTTTTTTAGATACCGGTTCGCCCCATCATGTACAAATGGTAGATGACCTTGAGGGGTTTGATGTGGTCAAAGAAGGAAAAAAACTGCGTTACGGACTTTATGGTGAAAAGGGCAGCAATATTAATTTTGTAACCCAGTTTGCCGAAGCTTCCTTTGCGATGCGTACTTATGAACGTGGGGTAGAAAACGAGACCCTCTCCTGTGGTACGGGTGTAACGGCAGTTGCAATAGCAATGCACAGTGCGGCCAAGACAGGTCAAAACGAGATTACTGTCGTAACACAAGGAGGAGAACTAAAGGTTCGCTTTGATAAGGAAGGGGAATATCGTAATATTTTTTTGATAGGTCCTGCAGAACTGGTTTATAAAGGAGAGATCGAATGTTGAATTTAAAGGGAGAACATATTTACCTAAGAGCCTTAGAACCCGCCGACCTTGATTTTTTATATAAGTTGGAAAACAATACCGGTTTATGGGAATTAAGTAATACCGCAACACCGTATTCTGAGCATGTATTAAACCACTATTTGGAAAACGCTCATCGTGATATCTATGAGGTAAAACAGCTGCGTTTATGTATTTGCAATACATCTGACGAAGTAGTGGGGCTTATCGATTTATTTGATTTTGATCCAAAAAACCATAGGGCCGGGTTGGGAATTGTTATCCTTGATACAGAAGATAGGGGCAAAGGCATAGGCAAAGATGCAATTTCAATCATGAGTGAATACGCGTATTCAGTCTTAGGACTAAGACAGTTGTATGCCAATATTATAGATTCGAATATTGAAAGTATTGGTTTATTTGAAAAAATGGGCTTTGAGCGGGTCGGCATAAAAAAAGATTGGATCTTTTCCAACGGAACATATAAGAACGAAATTTTATACCAGAAAATAAACAGATAATGTACATCAAAAAAATATTACTATTTATTCTACTTGCCGGACTGGTGGTTGGTGGTATATTCGCCTATAAGGTCTACGGTGCTATTTTTACACCCAATACCAATATAAACAAAGACAAAGTATATATCTATATTTCTTCGGATGCCACTTTTGAAGACGTCCAGGATTCGTTAAGACCATTCATAAAAAATATAGAATCATTTGCACAAATAGCGCAAAAAAAAGGATATACGACCAATGTAAAAGGGGGGAAATATGAGATTGCAAAAGGCATGAACAACAATGATATCATCAACTCTTTGCGAAGCAATAATGTGGCCATCAAGTTGGCGTTCAACAATCAAGAGACCTTGGCAGATCTCGCTGGTAGAATTTCAGACCAAATCGAACCAGATAGCATTTCGCTGTTGAATTCTTTTCAGGATCCAGCATTTTTAAAGGCGAACGGTTTTGATGATGATGATAAGTTGGCCATGTACATACCCAATAGCTATGAATTTTTCTGGAACACATCAGCCGACAAGTTTAGGGGTCGTATGCTGAAGGAATATCATCGGTTCTGGAATGAAGATCGTTTGAAAAAGGCTAAATCAATGGGTTATACCCCCAATCAAGTGGTTGCTCTTGCTTCAATTGTACATAAGGAGACCGCCAAAATTGATGAGCGGCCCAGGGTGGCAGGCCTTTATCTGAACCGATTGAATAAAGGAATACTGTTGCAGGCAGATCCCACGGTTATTTACGCACTAAAGAAACATGCCGGAAATTTTGATATGGTAATAAAAAGAGTGCTCTATAAAGATTTAGAAATTGATTCACCCTATAATACCTATAAAAACCCAGGTATACCACCGGGGCCGATTACCATGCCTGACATTTCGGCCATTGATGCTGTCTTAAATGCTGAAAAACATGGATATTACTATATGGTGGCCAATGTAAAGAACTTTGGCTATCACAAGTTTGCAAAGACTTTGTCACAGCATAACCAGAATAAAGTACAGTATATCCGATGGATCAACGAACAAAAAATCATCAGATAGCACCTAAACGCCATTTTATGACCTGTTAACTAAAATTGTATTTTTTTAACAAATCATTCTAAAAGAAACTTAAAATCGATCCTATCTTTGCCCTGTGAAATTTAAGCAGGTGTGTTTTTACCGTAAGTCTTAAGAAAACAATTGTATGAGAAAGTGGATGCGTTTTACCAGTTCCTTTATCATTGCCCTTGTCTTATTGGGTTTTACATTTATGCCTTCAAAGGTTAAAGTGCCGAAAACTCTTATGGTTACAGAACCTATCGAGGTGTTGTACCCAAAGAATATTTCAATTTTCAGTACTGTCATTATAGCACCACCCTTTTTGGGTAGCTCTTATATTGGCTTTAAAGAGGCTTTGGCCTTTAAAGAGTCGCAAGGCAATTATTTTAGAATCAATACTTTGGGGTATTTGGGAAAATACCAGTTTGGTATTGGCACCCTTCAACTGATGGGCGTGTATAATGCTACCAGGTTTTTAAATGATCCGGTTTTACAGGAAGAAATATTTCAAAAGAATATCGCCCGTAATAAATGGATTCTAAGAAGAGATATTAAAAGATTCGTGGGCAAGCGTATTGGAGGAGTAGAGGTTACCGAATCGGGTATGTTGGCAGCTGCGCATTTGGCGGGTGCTGGTAATGTTAAGAAATACCTAAGGTCGTATGGTAGGTTTGACGTTAAAGATAGCTACGGTACGACAATCGCAAAGTACATGAAAAGGTTTTCGGGCTATGATGTGTCACAAGTGCTTCCAAAGCACAATCCGAGAATCTAACCGATATTGATAATATACTATATATGTGAAGATGGATAAGCCCTGACGGAAACGTTGGGGTTTATTTTTCCATTTATCAAGTGATTGGGCGCTATTGAAACGGTCATGAACCAATGCCTTTTATCCTTGTACGATAAATATTGTGGGCCTTTTGTGAAGGTCTAAGGGCGTTTTTTTCCAATCGGCTATGCTTTTGGTTGCAATGTACTCTGTAGACAGGGTAATATCACATGCCACACATAATTTAGTGGTATTTGCAAGTGATTTTAGCATTTCGGCCAATAGCTTATCATTTCGGTATGGGGTTTCAATGCAAATTTGCGACTGTTTTAGGTCTACCGATGTTTTTTCCATTCGTTTTATGGCCTTCTTGCGATCTGTCGTATCAATGGGCAGATAGCCTAAGAAAGCAAAGTTTTGACCGTTCATTCCGCTGGCCATTAGGGCAAGAAATATCGACGAGGGCCCTACCAAAGGAACGACCCGTATGTTCTTTTCGTGTGCTATTCTAACTACATCAGCACCCGGATCGGCAATACCCGGGCAGCCCGCCTCAGAGAGAATTGCCACCTTATGTCCTTCAAAACAGGGTTGTAGAAATGCTGGTATTGACTGAGGTTCGGTATATTTATTCAGTATTTCAATATGCAGATTGGGTTGAGATTTTCTCGGACTAATTTTTTTTATAAACCGACGTGCCGATTTTTCATTCTCAACGATATAATAATCTATATCTTCGATAGCTCTTTTAATCGAAATTGGCAAAACCTCTAAAGGTTCATTGTCACCCAAGGTTGTTGGGATCAAAAACAACTCTCCGTGTTGTTCTATTGTTTTGTCCATATCACTCAGAACTAGTCGTTTAAATTTACGGCAATGACCTCACAAGCCTTATCGATAAGCTGAAAAACATGCTCAAATCCGTTTTGGGTATCATAGTAAGGATCGGGTACCTCCTTAATATCAAGCTCAATTTCATTCAATAATAATTTCACTTTATTGACTTCGTTTTCATTTTGGCCCAGACTGATAACATTTCTATAATTACTTTTATCCATCGTGAAAATATAATCGAAGTCATTGAAATCGTGTGCGCTGAACTGTCTGCACCGTTGACGTGCGATATCAATACCGTGTTTTCGCGCTACTTCAATACTTCGGTAATCTGGTTTTTTACCAAGGTGGTAATCGGCAGTACCGGCAGAGTCTACAAAAAATACTTTAGGATCTAGCTTGGTTTGTAGAATACCTTCGGCCAAGGGTGACCGACAGATATTACCAAGGCATACCATCAAAATTTTGACAGCCATTTATTGTTAGGATAATTTTTTAGTGAGGTCTTCAATGTATTTACGAAACTGTTTATCAGTTTCGGCAAGATTATCAACCGTTTTACAGGCATGTAATACGGTAGCGTGATCCCTTTTTCCTATTTGAGAACCGATACTTGCTAAAGATGCCTTTGTGAGTCTTTTTGCAAAGAACATTGCCAGTTGGCGTGCCTGAACAATATGTCTCTTTCTTGTTTTCGACTGAAGGGTAGCGACATCCATCTCGAAATAGTCTGAAACTACTTTTTGAATATACTCGATCGACACTTCGCGTTTGGTATTTTTCACAAACTTATCGACCACTTGTTGTGCCAATTCAAGCGTAATCTCTTTTTTATTGAAAGAAGATTGGGCGATCAATGAAATAATGGCTCCTTCAAGTTCACGAATATTGGTTTTAATGTTTTTTGCAACATAATCAATAATAACCTCGGGCATTTCAACACCATCACGATACAATTTATTCTTTAAAATTGATACCCGGGTTTCGTAATCTGGGTTTTGAAGTTCAGCTGAAAGCCCCCATTTAAAACGTGACAACAGTCGTTGTTCTATATCTTGCATATCAACGGGTGCCTTGTCAGAGGTCAATATCACCTGCTTACCGTTTTGGTGCAAATGATTGAAGATATGAAAGAAAACATCTTGTGTGCCAGATTTACCAGAGAGAAACTGTACATCATCAATAATCAGAACATCAATCAATTGATAGAAATGTATAAAGTCGTTTCGGGTATTTTTCTTGACCGATTCAATATATTGTTGGGTAAACTTTTCGGCAGAAATATAAAGCACCGTTCGCTCAGGGTATTTGTCTTTTATTTCAACACCAATGGCGTGTGCCAAATGGGTTTTTCCTAAGCCGACACTACCAAATATCAATAGCGGGTTGAATGAGGTGCCACCAGGTTTATTGGCAACCGCCATACCGGCCGAACGGGCCAGTCGATTCGAATCGCCCTCTAAAAAGTTATCGAAATTATAATTGGCATTGAGTTGTGATTCAATTTTTATATTGCGAATGCCAGGAATCACAAAAGGATTTCTCAGCTCAGGGTTTTTCGATTTGATGGGAACATCCATTTCTTGAGCAACAAATTTGCCCCTGTTCGAACTCGGAATTTTTTCGGTGAAAGGTTCACGATTACCGTAGGTGTTTTCCATTCGAATGATATACACCAATTTTGCGGTCTCGCCCAATTCTTTGGTCAGGGCAACCTTCAATAGTTTAACATAGTGCTCCTCTAGCCATTCGTAGAAAAATTTACTGGGAACCTGAATGCTCAATGCATTCTCATGTAATTTTACGGGTAGAATTGGTTCGAACCATGTTTTGTATGCCTGCGGTTGAATATTATCTTTGATAAACACCAGACAATTATCCCATACGGAGTTTGCAGTAACACCCATTCTTGAATTTTCTTATTTTGTTGGTTAGTGTTTGTGTTTAGTAGGTCGAAAAATCGGTCGGAGCAAACCTCATTTCCTAGGTACGCAAATATGTGAACAAAAAACTTAAAAAAAAAATCAAATGCTATTGAATTTTTGATTTTTTTTTCTCATGTTCACATTCGTTTTTTAAGCATTCTTTAAATGTATCGTTTTTTATTTGACAATTATGAATTTTAACGAAATTTCTTTTTTGGTTAGATATGCCGAAACAGACCAAATGGGTGTGGTGTACCACGGTAATTATGCGCAATACCTTGAGATGGGAAGGGTAGCATGGTTAAAAGCGTTAGGTATTTCTTATAAAGAAATGGAAGAAAACGACATAATGTTGCCAGTAATTTCTCTGAAGGTAAATTTTAAAAAACCCGCACGCTATGACGACCTTATTACCGTTAGGACTTTATTGAAAAAAAGACCCGAGGTCAAAATTCAATTTGACTTTGTGATTTTAAATGAAGCCAAAGAAATTCTGGCAGAAGCAACCACGGTTTTGGTCTTTATGGATATGAAAAGAAAAAGGCCAATGAAGTGCCCGGATTACATTTTAGAGAAGATAAAATAGTGCTTGTTTCTAGAATTGCTTCTAGTACTCTTGTGAGTTGTTTAACCAAAACAGTCTCTTAGATTCTTTTAACTTCAATTGATGGTATATTTCCAAACACACCTTCAATCTGCTCAGCTTGACTTTGACGCACTGAAATAACCAACTTGCAATTGGTCTGTATCCGCTGTGATACTATTCGCAGTTGTTTTTGCTTGACAATACGCATCACCTTGTCAATGTCAGCGTATTCAAAAGACAATCGAAACTCTTGTTGAATGGTTTTTTCTACAATCACCGCTGATTCCAGAACCATTTGCGAAGCTGAGCGATAGGCACTTATCAAACCGCCAACACCTAATTTTGTACCTCCAAATATTCGTGCTACCGCTACAAGTACATTGGTAGCCTTATAAGATAGTATTTGTCCGTAAATGGGCTTTCCGGCAGAATTGTTTGGTTCACCATCGTCATTGGTGCGATAGCGGATATCAGTATGGCCAATTTGCCAAGCATAGCAAACATGCCCCGCTGTTGGGTGTTTTTTACGTAATGTTTCTATAATCGGTTTCACCTCCTTTTCGTTTTCAATGGGAAAGGCATAACCAAAAAACTTGCTTTTTCTTTCTTTGAGCAGAGTGCCCTCTGATGGCTTTGAGAGGGTTCTAAAGATATCTGTGGGTTCTTTTCTCATTAAAATAGTGCTACGAGAACGATACTTAAAACAGCCAAGGCAATACCGCCCCAGTTTTTTAAACTGAGTTTTTCCTTGAACAATAAAATACCCAAAAGTGTCGAGAACATTACAATGGCAACATTGTTGATGGTGAACACAGATGCGCTGTTCATGCTGTCATTCTGCAAGGCACGTAATAAAAAATAGATCGAGAAAAAGTTGGGTACCCCTAAGACAATTCCCCCTAAAATAGTTCTATAGTTGATTTTTATAGGTTTATTGACTGATTTCAAAGCTATGAACACAAGCCCGATAACTGCTGCCGAACCAAAAACTGTTGCCGAGAACAAAGAAAATTCTTCTTCCTTAATGTATTGGTCCTGTATGAACTTTATACTGGTATCAATAATACCAGAGCCCATAAATACCATAAGAGGCAAGAGAAACGATGATCTTTTCAAGGCGATGGATTTTTCTTTGATGGATGCGAAATAAACCGCTGCCAAAGCCAAAACAATGCCTAAAATTTTCAAGGGGCCAAGAACTTCTCCATAATTCATAACCCCAAAAACAACGGGAATCACCAAAGACATTTTTGTTGCTACCGATGCCACTGAGACTCCCACTTTCTGCGCTGTGGCTGCCATAAGATTGAATACAACTATGAACAAAAGACCCAAGGCCAGTGTACCCCAAAACCAAGGTTTTTGAGGAATATCGGTAATGGTAACCTCTCCATTATATATTGACAGCCCCACTATACATGCCACCATATAATTAATTATAATCGCATAAAGGGTCTCTATCTTATAAACCGCGAACAGCTTGAAAATGACAAATATCAGGCTCGAAAAAAGAACACTTAAAGCAAGATTGAGCATTTTACAATTTCGATTTTAAATGAATTATATCCTCTTTGTCAACTTGTAGATGCCAACAAGTGATGCCCAATTTTTCAGCTGCCTCAGTATTTTCTTTGGTGTCATCAATAAAGAAAGTTTCTTCGGCAATCAACCCATTTTGTTGCAAGGCAAAATCATAGATTTCGGCCTTGGGTTTTCTCAGGTTGATTTCATGTGAGAGATAAAACTGCTCAAAACAGTTTTTAAAGCGGTTGTACTTTTCGAGCCCCATGGTTTTGATAACCTGTGCAATGTGCAGGGCATTGGTATTGCTCAATAAAAAAAGGCGATGCTTGTTCTCTTGTGCGAGGTCTTCAATAAACTTCAACCTGTAGTCAGGAAAATCAAGCAAAATTGAATTCCAGACAGCTACAATATCATCAGCACTCTTCTTAGGAAAAACCGCTGCCAATTGTTGCACAAATTCTTCCGTTCTTATACCACCTACTTCATATAGTTCACTGAGGGCAAAAAGTTCAGGGGTTGGTTTGGTGCCCTGGCCATAGTTTTCTATTTCACGAAAAATGGCCTCCTTATCAAGGTTGATGAAAATATCGCCAAAGTCGAAAATGATGTTTTTTAGCATTTTTTATAGAGGTTAAGGGTGTCATGGCCAATTTTGGTGGTGGCGGTCAAATTTCCTGAAAACACAGGAGCTTTTAATCCCTTTGAAAACGATTTGCTTCCGGTAAACACTCTGGCCTCATCCCAAAGGTGGGCATCGATAAAAGTTTGAAGTGTTTGCGCACCACCCTCTATCAAAACACTAATGATGTTGCGCTTGTGCAATTTTTCACATATTTGGGCAGCTACATCCTGTCGAAAATCAATTATCCCATAGTCAATACCTTTCAAGTATCTAGAAGCGTCTGCTATCTGGGTCAGTACAAGGGTAGGGGTACTTCCATCCAAAACATTGAAATTGTTTTTTATCTTAAGGTCTTTGTCCAATACTATCCGAACAGGGTTTTCTCCTTTCCAATGCCTGAGATTCAACTTGGGGTTGTCTTCCAAAACGGTGTTGGTGCCTACCAATATGGCCTGTTCCTTTGAACGCCATTGGTGTACTATTTGCTGTGAATATGAATTGGTGATCCAAAAAGGGGTGGGATCGATTTTTCGATCTTCCTTTTTTGGAGCGATAAAACCATCTAAGGTTTCTGCCCATTTTAATATAATGTAAGGACGTTTTTTTTGATGGAAAGTCAAAAACCGTTTATGGTGCTCTCGACATTCTTTCTCCAATACCCCTACGGTAACATCACAACCGCCATCAACCAGTTTTTTAATCCCACGGCCCGCTACTTTTTCATGTGGGTCTAAAATGCCGACCACCATTTTTTTAATACCAGATTTTAGAATCAGGTCAGCACAGGGTGGTGTCTTTCCAAGATGTGAACAAGGTTCAAGGGTAACATATAAGATAGCCTCCTTGAGCAGCGATTTATCGGTAACCGAATTAATAGCGTTCACCTCGGCATGGGCTCCGCCATAAGCACTTGTAAAGCCTTCACCGATGATTTTCTTTTTGTGAACGATAACAGCTCCCACCGTGGGGTTGGGTGCGGTAGTGCCAAATCCGTTCCGAGCGATATCAATACATCTTGAAATATATTTTTGGTGTATCTTCACGCCGTAAAAATAGGAGAAAAACAACAATATTTTCAACAAAAATGAGTATTGCAATTATTAGAGAGATCAAACCCAATGACAACGCCGAGCTTGCACGGGTCATTCGCAAGGTTTTGATAGACCTGGGCGTTCCGAAAATCGGTACGGCCTATGCCGATAAGGCACTTGATGAAATGTACGGGAATTACGATGTGCCCAGAGCGACCTATTTTGTGGTGGAGGAAGGTTCTAAAATCATTGGTGGGGCGGGGGTTGCCCAATTGGATAATTATAAAGGCAATGTGTGCGAACTGCAGAAAATGTATTTTTTAGAGGAAGCAAGGGGCAAGGGTATAGGTGCTAAAATGATACAGACCTGTATAGATCGAGCCAAGCAATACGGCTTCGAAAAAGTGTATTTGGAAACGATGCCCTTTATGAACGCCGCCCAGAAGCTGTATCAAAAAGTCGGCTTTGAGTTTATTGATGCACCAATGGGTGATACGGGGCATTATTCATGTCCGGTCTGGATGATCAAAAGTATTTAGTATCGGTCTTGTGACCCCGCCTGAATGACGAAGTCGGCAGGTTCAACCGGACACTACTGTTATAAATTCATTTTTCAAAAATGTTGTTGCGCGAGATCAAAAACATATTCCATCACGAATTGGATGCTATCTACCCGGTCACAGAGATAGACAGTTTTTTCTATATGTTGATAGCGCATTACTTGGGTCTTGAACGATTTGTATTGGCCGTTCAGTCCGATTTGATTATATCTAAAGAAAAAGAGCAGCCTTTGTTTGAAGGCTTGGCAGCACTTAAATTAGAACGCCCTGTTCAGTATATCATAGGAACTACTTATTTTATGGAAATGAACTTTACCGTCAACGAAGGTGTGTTGATACCGAGGCCAGAGACCGAAGAACTCGTCAGGTGGGTCATTGATGATTTCAGTTCCAGTAGATCAGCAATCAAGATTTTAGATATTGGTACCGGCTCGGGCTGTATCGCTATTTCCTTAGCGAAAAACCTGCCCAATGCCAAGGTGTATGCTTTAGACATTTCAAAGGAGGCCCTTAAACTGGCAAAACTAAATGCGAAGGATCATTCGGTTGAAATTAATTTTTTGGAAGCCGATATATTAAAGATGGAAGTTTTAGAAACCAAATTTGATGTTATAGTCTCAAATCCGCCCTATGTGCGGGAATCAGAGAAAAAAGAAATGGGCAATAATGTGCTGAACCATGAACCGGGTTCGGCCCTGTTTGTATCTGATGAAGATCCCTTGCAGTTTTACAGAGCCATAACGATTTTTGCAACGCATCATTTGAAAAAAGGGGGCAAGCTGTACTTTGAGATCAACCAATATTTGAAAAATGATACCAGACAATTATTGTATGACCATAATTTTTCTGAAATTGTGGTCCGTAAAGATATGTTCGGCAATGACCGGATGTTGAGAGGTGGTTTTTAAAATAGAAGTCGCTTTCAAAATAAGTTGATAGCTAAAATACGATTGAAATCATGAATGGTGAGGAAAGAACAAAATCACTGCGAAAAGAACTTCGCAAACACAACCACAGTTACTACGTGCTGGACCAACCCACCATATCGGACTATGAATTTGATATGAAGTTGAAAGAGCTACAGGGGTTGGAGGCACAATACCCTGAACTGTACGACCCCACCTCACCTACCTTACGTGTAGGGGGTATGGTTACGAAAAATTTCGAGACCGTGGCACATAACCAACGTATGTATTCCCTCGACAATTCCTACTCCAAGGAAGACCTTGAAGATTGGGAAAAACGCATACAGCGAGGTTTGGGTGATGTCGAGGTCGAATTTACCTGTGAGTTGAAATATGATGGGGCATCTATCAGCCTGACCTATGCCGATGGAAAACTGCTGCGCGCCTTGACCCGTGGTGACGGCTTTCAAGGTGATGATGTTACCACAAATATAAAGACCATTAAATCGGTGCCCTTGAAGTTAACGGGAAGCTATCCGCCCAAATTTGATATTCGGGGAGAGATCGTATTGCCATTTGAGGGTTTTGCCAAGATGAACGCAGAGCGAATCGAAAATGGCGAAGAACCTTATATGAACCCTAGAAATACGGCCTCGGGCAGTTTAAAGTTGCAAGATAGTGCGGCCGTGTCAAAACGACCCTTAGATTGCCTTTTGTACGGTATCGTAGGGCAGAACACAGGTATCGAATCGCAGTGGCAAATGTTGGAAAAAGCCAGGGAATGGGGTTTTAAAGTGCCCACGGTTGCCAAATTGTGCAAGACCACCGATGAAGTAATGGAGTTTGTTGGATATTGGGATGTACATCGGCACGACCTTCCTTACGAAACCGATGGTGTGGTTGTCAAGGTAAACAGTTTGCAGCAGCAAGATGAACTGGGCTACACCTCAAAGTCACCACGTTGGGCGATGGCCTACAAATTTAAGGCAGAACAGGTGTCCACCGTCCTAAATGAAATCACTTATCAAGTGGGGCGTACCGGGGCCATAACCCCTGTTGCCAATTTAGAGCCCGTATTGTTGGCCGGCACCACGGTAAAAAGAGCCTCATTGCACAATGCCGATCAAATCTCAAAGTTAGATATCAGGGAAGGCGACACCGTTTTTGTTGAAAAAGGCGGAGAGATCATTCCCAAGATCATTGGGGTCGATTTTGGCAAGCGTCCCCAAAATTCAGAACCCACACGGTATATCGATCAGTGCCCTGAATGCCATACCCAATTGGTACGTACCGATGGTGATGCCAAGCATTACTGTATCAATTACTATGGTTGCCCTGTTCAGATTACAGGGCGTATACAGCATTTTATCTCAAGAAAGGCGATGGATATTGAGGGTATGGGCGGTGAAACGGTAACCCTTTTATTTCAAGAAGGTTTGATAACCGACTATGCCGATTTGTATACCCTTACGAAAGAACAGCTTATTCCCTTAGAGCGTATGGCCGAGAAGTCAGCCGAAAATTTGGTCAATGGGGTAAAAGCTTCCGTTGGTATACCTTTTGAACGGGTCATGTTTGCCCTGGGCATTCGTTTTGTTGGTGAAACCGTGGCCAAAAAACTCGCAAAGGCCTATAAGAACATTGATGCCTTTATTGTAGCTACTGAAGAAGAACTGATGGCTGTTGATGAAATAGGGGATCGTATTGCCCAAAGCGTGGTCGAGTTTTTTCGAAATGAAGCCAATCTTGAAATCATCGCCCGTTTGAAAAGTTTTGGTTTACAGTTTGCACTTTCTGCCGATAAACTTGAAAACCAGACCGAAAAACTGAAAGGGCAGACCTTTGTGGTTTCAGGTGTTTTTGAAAAGGTAAGCCGTGATGAACTGAAGAAGCTCATTGAGGACAATGGGGGCAGGGTCGGCTCCTCGGTATCGTCAAAAACAACTTATCTTGTAGCTGGTGACAAAATGGGGCCGAGCAAACGTGCAAAGGCAGAAAAATTTGAGGTGTCCATCATTTCTGAAGATGATTTTTTGGTATTGGTCGGGTGAGGGGAGGCGGTCGACCCAAGAAGGAAACTATTTTGTGAACCGTCTGGTTGTTAGTGTTGATCAAGCGCACAAGGTGTTGCATCTATTGTTTTGACAACAGCATCGGGGGAGTATTTCGTTTCCTTTCACTTTGGTTCTGTTTTATCATTCGAGCACACCCTTGTCATTATGAGGCACGAGTCCGTCTGCCGGACCTGCCGGCTAGGCAGGCTTCTTGAGAAAATAGAACGGGAACATAAATAAAAAAAGAACATATTTTACCTCAAAAAAATTATGCAAAAGAAAAAGAATGGTTAATCTATACAGAAGAAGCAGATTTATTGAATGTTGCAATGTATAAATGTACAGCAAAAGATTGGAGAGATGCAAATCCTAAACACGCCAAAAAGGGAATGAACATAAGAGACTTTTTCAAGTATAAATGAGTTAGTTGTACTTTCTAATCTTGAAAACTTAAATGCAGTAATGATTACTGAAAATATTGAAAAACCTGAAAGATTTATCCAACTAAACAAAATTGCAAAATCACAATTAAGCACTTTGGACGGAAAGAACTTTATGAAATCATTAAAAAAACTGGTTCTACCACTAATTTAGTGGAAGATTCAGATCAGTTTAAAATGAGTGAATGTTAAAAATGCTTTAATGAGAGAATAGAACAGCTATAATTATTTACATATCAACACATTACATGTTTTTTTATTCAATCATTGATTCATTATATCATTTTCATGTTGTTTTTTAAGATTATTTATAACT
>JAJRSY010000256.1 GCA_024278565.1 Bacteroidota bacterium | reverse complement strand
CGGGTTTACCGTAGATGGCATCTTTTGGGCACTATTGTTCAGTTTGTTACTGTCCTTTCTGCAATCGATTTTATTCTCACTTTTAAAGAAAGACAAAAAGGGGTAAACCAGCTTGGCTTTCAGTTCTTTAATAACTTTGTGGGCTACAT
The DNA here is from genome assembly GCA_024278565.1 of Bacteroidota bacterium. GTDB lineage: Bacteria > Bacteroidota > Bacteroidia > Flavobacteriales > Flavobacteriaceae > Maribacter_C. The sequence goes on along the minus strand of JAJRSY010000256.1, from coordinate 6,957 downwards.
AAATTGTATTACTTTTGCATCCCGTTTATTTAAGACAATAAAACCCAGAGATGAATATTACCACAGAAAAAATTGATGAGCTAAACGCCGTTGTTAAGGTCGCCATCACTAAAGAAGACTACCAAGACAAAGTAGATAGCATTCTTAAAGACTATCGCAAACAGGCCAATATTCCGGGTTTTAGAAAAGGCCACGTACCCATGGGCCTTATTAAAAAGCAATATGGAAAGGCAGTTTTGGTCGATGAGGTGAACAAATTGATCCAAGACAACCTGAACAAATACCTTAGCGAGGAAAAATTGGATGTTCTAGGAAATCCGCTACCAAAACAACAAGATAGTTTTGATTGGGATACCGAGGAATTCGCATTTGAATTCGAATTGGGTCTAGCTCCGGACTTTGAAGTGCCCTTAAAGACAAAAAAACCGATTACCTATTTCAAGATAATTGCTGACACCAAAATGGTCAATGAACAGGTAGAACGTATTCAAGGCCAATACGGAAAACTCATAAGCAAAAAAGAGGTGGGTGAAAAAGATGAGGTTACCGGCATCTTCAAAAACAAAGAAGAGGAAATTGAGCACAAGACCACCTTGAGCCTTTCAACTATCGACACCAAAAAAGTAACCGATAGCTTTTTAGGCAAAAAAGTGGGTGATCTGGTCACCTTAAAAACAAAAGGTCTTTTCAAAGATACTGGCTTACTTTCAAGCTTATTGGGGATTTCTACCGAAAAAGCAGAAAAATTAAATATCGACGTTTCATTCACCGTTGAGGAAATCAATGAAAGAGAGCCTGCAAAGCTAGATCAAGAATTATTTGACAAACTATTCGGAAAAGGTGTAATCTCAACAGAAAAAGAACTTAAGAATAAAATTAAGGAAGATTCTGAAAAACAGTTTGAACAACAAGCAGATCAAAAACTGTTAAACGATGTTACGCAGTATTTCATCGAAAACACCAAGTTTGACCTTCCAACCGGTTTCCTGACCAAATGGATACAAATGACCGGAGAAAACCCACTTACAGAAGAAGAAGCTAGTGAAGAGTTCGAAAAATCAGAAAAAGGGCTTCGCTATCAGTTAATCGAAGGCAAAATATTAAAAGACAACAATATTCAAATTCAATTTGATGAACTTAAAGAGTTTGCCAAAGGCTTTATAAAATCGCAAATGGCGCAGTATGGCCAATTAAACCCAGAAGAAGAGGAATTGGAAAACATTGCGGCCCGTGTACTCGGTAACCAAGATGAGGCAAAACGTTTATCTGAACAATTAATGAGCCAAAAACTGATTGCCCTTTACAAAGAAAAGGGAAATTTAAACACCAAAGAACTGCCCTACGAAAAGTTCGTTAGCGAAGTCTACGGTTAGTTTTAATAAAAATAATAAGTATCTTTACGATGCCGAAAATCATGTTTTCGGCATCTTTTTATCTTGAACCATCTCGATTGCACTACATAAAAAATGTCTACCTGAATGATTTGGCAGAACTGGTTTTTTGTTCAAGTGAATTGCTTTTTAGCAACTTATCATCTAGATTTAGTGAAAAAGATAAAAAAAAACAGTCTGCTCTTGGCAGGAACACTAATTTTTAAGTTTGCGAAGACAGCTCAGATGTATTCGCTAAATATCGAATAAAACCAATGGATTACGGAAAAGAGTTCAAAAATTACGCAATAAACCATCAGGGCATCAACAGTATGTACTACGACAAAATAATGAGTAGTATGTACCCAACTGCCATGACCCCGAACATTATCGAGGAACGTCAAATGAACGCCATTGCCATGGATGTTTTTTCGCGATTGATGATGGATCGTATTATCTTTTTAGGAACAGGCATAAACGATCAGGTTGCCAACATTGTACAAGCGCAGCTACTATTTTTAGAAAGTTCTGATGCTTCGAAAGATATACAGATTTACATCAACTCACCAGGAGGCAGTGTTTATGCAGGCTTGGGCATTTATGACACCATGCAGTTCATCAAACCTGACGTGGCAACGATATGTACCGGTATGGCCGCTTCAATGGCAGCTGTACTTTTGTGCGCAGGGCAAAAAGGCAAGCGTAGCGGGCTGACCCATTCGCGGGTCATGATACACCAACCCATGGGTGGGGCGCAGGGTCAGGCCAGTGATATTTAAATTACGGCACGGGAGATTTTAAAGCTCAAAGATGAACTTTATGAGGTCATTGCAAAACATTCAGGTCAAACTACCAAAAAAGTGCATAATGATAGTGATAGAGATTATTGGATGAAGGCAGAAGAAGCTAAAAAATATGGTATGATCGACGAAATTTTGGTAAGGGACAAAAATTAATTCCGGCCAATTTCCGAAATTAGCGGGTTCAATCACCTATTTGGTAAACCAAAATCAAAATTAGTTCGTTAGTACTTTGAAAGGCAGCAAATACTATGGCAAAGGAAAATTTAGAGTGTTCATTTTGTGGAAGAAAAAAACCCGAAACCAATCTATTGATTGCGGGTCTAGGCGCACATATATGTGACCGATGTATAGAGCAGGCGCACGGTATTGTCGCCGAAGAGTCTAAACAGACAAAAACGAACGACCTTTCTTCAGAATTGGTGCTCAAAAAGCCGATGGAAATCAAAGAATTTTTAGATACGTTCATCATAGGGCAAGAACGCACTAAAAAAGTAATGTCGGTCGCAGTCTACAACCATTATAAAAGATTGTTGCAATCAACCTCAAAAGAAGATGATATTGAAATACAAAAAAGTAATATCATCATGGTCGGGCAAACCGGTACCGGAAAAACCCTGATGGCCAAAACCATTGCTAAAATGCTAAATGTGCCCTTGGCCATTGTAGATGCAACGGTATTGACAGAAGCAGGTTATGTGGGTGAAGATGTTGAAAGTATTCTTACCCGTTTGCTGCAAGCTGCGGATTATAATTTGGAAAAAACAGAACGAGGCATTGTATTTATAGATGAAATCGATAAAATCGCCCGAAAAAGCGACAACCCCTCTATTACCAGAGATGTCTCAGGGGAAGGAGTACAACAGGGCTTGTTGAAGCTACTTGAAGGCACCGTTGTAAACGTACCACCAAAAGGAGGTAGAAAACACCCCGATCAAAAATTCATCGAAGTAAATACCGAGAACATTCTATTTATTGCCGGCGGGGCTTTTGACGGAATAGAACGTGCGATAACAAAGCGACTGAATATGCAGGCCGTTGGCTATAGCGCATCAAAGGCTGATGAAAATTTAGATGAGAACAAGATATTGCAATACATCATTCCGAAAGACTTAAAGGATTTTGGACTGATTCCGGAGATTATCGGGAGGCTGCCTGTTCTAACCTACATGAACCCTTTAGATGAAAAGACACTGCGCGCCATACTGACCGAACCTAAAAATGCGATCATCAAACAGTACGAAAAACTGTTTTCGATGGATGGCATTAGTTTTGAAATAACAGAGGAAGCCTTGGAATACATTGTTAAGAAAGCCATTGAGTATAAACTGGGAGCAAGGGGTCTACGCTCTTTGTGCGAGGCCATTTTTACCGATGCCATGTTCGAAATGCCCAGTAATGACAAAACCGAATTCAAGGTCACCAAAGCTTATGCTGAAGACAAATTGTCGTATGAAACCATTAAAAAACTAAAAGCCGTATCTTAAGATACGGCTTTTAGTTTTTACGTTAATTGTAGCTGTTAAGAAGCTATATGAAAATTTAGGCTATTTTTATTTGCTTGCTTTTTTCTTCTTTACCTTCTTTTGGTTTCTTGGTCACGGCATTCAATAGATCCAAACAGACTTTACTTATATTTTTCTCGTCGGTATACAAATCGTGACCAAAACCCTTAATCAGTTGGCCTTCAATGCCCAACTTCTTGTACCAATCTTGATTGGGTCGGTATACATCAGAATCTCCAAATAACAGGGTAGTTGAACAACTGGGTTTTTCTTCTTCCGCTCTTATTCTAGTAGAAGAGACGGTATATAATGATTTCATTGGCAGCCCTATCAAATTTGCTTTCCAAGCAATGGTGCCTCCTGTACTAAAGCCTAGATAGTGGGCGGGCTCTTTTTCTTTTTTCAAAAGATGGGCGACAGCTGTGTCGATACCACCTTCTACAAAAGCTCTATTTATGTTGTCGGCAGATTGCACGATGACATCTAAATTGGCCAACTGCTGGCAGTCATAATAGGTGATCTCAAAATACTGTTGTAAATAACCAAGGTAAGAGGTTATCCATAGTCCTTTTTTTGCGCCCCACATATCAGATAAAACCACTAGTCTTTCTGCCATAATTTAAATCACTAATTAATATACTCCCGCCACTTTAAAACCCGAGATTTCCGCCTGCCTCGCCGGCAAGCTTGCTCTTTTTCCGCCGATCGGCGTTAAAATTTATAGCCATAGCTATGGCTATGCCGAAAAAATAGACTGCACGTATCTCCCGAATTTTAAAGTGGCAGGAGTATAGTTCGGTTAAGTTGAACATTAAACGACCGAAAACCTCATTTATTTGTTAATCTGAAACTATTTATCGTTGTAGTCCGTTTATCGGATCTTTGCAGCTAAAAACTTTTATCGATTGAAATTCAGCCCATGGACGAAAATAATATGGGCGGCCAGTTCTAAACTTTCAACAGTCTTTGAATAAGAAGCATATGTAAACCGTAGAACTATTTCAAGCATTCATTTTCAACAGTTCCTCGATATAGTCCCTTTTGTTCGATAACCTGGGTATCTTATGCTGCCCACCCAGCTTATCTTTCGATTTCAGCCAATCATGAAAAAGGTTCTCACGGGCCACGTGTACCACGGGCATTTTCAGAGTAGTATTATTATACCTTTTGGCCTCGTAATCAGAATTCAATGATTTAAGGGCATTGTCTAAAAACTCGGTAAAATAATCTAATTGCTCTGGTGGTTTTCTGAATTCAATGATCCATTCATGGGCACCTTTTTCTTTGCCCGACATAAAAATGGGCCCTGCAGTATAGTCCTTAATTTCGGTGCCTGTCTTTTTACAAACATTCTTTAAGGCTTCCTCAGCATTTTCAATAATCAATTCTTCGCCAAAAACATTGATATGGTGTTTGGTACGCCCTGTTACTCTTATACGGTAAGGACTTAAAGAGGTAAACCTAATGGTATCTCCTATTTTATAGCGCCAGAGCCCAGAATTTGTGGTAATAATGATGGCGTAATTTGTATTGGTTTTTACTTCCCAAAGGGGAATTGCTTTTTGTTCAGGAGTTCGGTAAACATCCATAGGAATGAATTCATAAAAGATTCCATAGTCCAACATCAATAAAAGATCGTTCGCATTGTTTCTATCTTGTATGGCAAAAAACCCTTCCGAAGCATTATATATTTCATAGTACTTGAAATTTTTTCTGGGCAGCAGCTTTTTATACTGTTCCATATAAGGGTCGAAACTCACTCCACCGTGAAAATAAACTTCAAGGTTCTCCCATACTTGAAAAAGATGATCTTTGCCGGTTTCCTCGATTACGTCATTTAACAGTACGAGCATCCAAGAGGGCACTCCTACAAGGCTGGTCACATCTTCTTGGGTACTCTCTTTGATAATGACCTTCAACTTACTTTCCCATTCACTCATTAACGAAACCTTGCTGCTGGGCGTACTGCTGTACTGCGCCCATAACGGCATATTGTCAATTAATATGGCCGATAGGTCTCCAAAGAACGAACCGCTATCCTCATACAGTTCTTTACTTCCCCCCAGGCGAAGACTTTTTCCGGTAAACAGTTTAGACGCTTCGTTATTGTTGAGGTACAGGCACAAGAGATCCTTGCCCGATTTGTAATGACAATCTTCAAGCGCCTCGGTACTTACCGGAATAAATTTGCTTTTTGCATTTGTGGTACCACTACTTTTTGCGAACCAGTTGATCGCTGTTGGCCAAAAGAGGTTCTGCTCACCTTTGCGGGTTCGTTCAATTACAGGTTCGATCTCTTCATAAGAAACTATAGGCACCCGTTCTCGAAATGTTTCGTAATTGTTAATTGAGGCGAATTCATGCCTTTTACCTATTTCAGTATCCTCGGCGAATTCAAGTAATTGGTGCAACACCTCTTCTTGTACTTCTTCGGGATACTTTAAAAACAGCTCAATCTGGTGATAGCGCTTTTTTATCAACCACGAGGCAATTGAATTGAATAAGGGTATTGGCATTTTAAGTATCTTTATCAAGCTAAAAATAAGGTATATACTTATCATTTTCAAATAATACTTTTATGCAGTACGAAGGCGTATTACGAAAAATGCAGACTGAAATAGGAAGCCCTATTCAATATTATATGCTCTTCGAAAACGATTTTTTGAATGTGAACCAGGTATTGAACAAAACTTTAAAGATCGATCTGATCAAGTACCAATGTTTGAATTGTGGCAATGATCGACCCATCTTTCGTCAAGGGTTCTGCAAAAGCTGCTTTTTTGAAATACCAACCGCCGGTGATTGGATCATGAGGCCCGAACTCAGTACCGCCCATTTAGACAAAGAGGATCGAGATCTAGGGTACGAAAAGAAAGTACAGCTACAACCACATATCGTTTATCTCGCAAATTCAAGCAATATCAAAGTTGGTGTCACACGAAAAACACAGGTACCCACACGGTGGATCGATCAGGGTGCCCATGAGGCCATTGAGATTTTGGAAGTACCCAACCGCTATTTGGCAGGCATTACCGAAGTTGCACTCAAAGACCATATTGGTGATAAAACCAACTGGCGTAAAATGCTGACCAACTCGGTTGTTGATGAGAATCTGGTGGCATGGCGAAATAAGCTAAAACAGTACATTCCGCAAAAAGTACTGCCGTACTATCTTGATTCGAATTGTGAAACGCATTTAGATTTTCCGGTATTGCAATATCCGGTAAAGGTGAAGAGTTTGAATCTTAACAAAACACCTCGGTTTGAAGGTGTTTTAAAGGG
>JAJRSY010000255.1 GCA_024278565.1 Bacteroidota bacterium | reverse complement strand
GGGGCTACATTAAACCTAAAATGCACCACATCACCGTCTTTGACAATATAGTCTTTGCCCTCGACCCGCATTCTGCCCGCTTCCTTTACTTTGGCCTCGGTGCCATACGATACGTAATCATCATAGGCGATGACCTCTGCCCGAATGAACCCCTTTTCAAAATCGGTATGGATCACCCCTGCAGCTTGGGGCGCCGTAGCACCTACAGGTATGGTCCAGGCACGAACCTCTTTGGCACCTGCGGTAAAATAGGTTTCGAGATCCAGTAATTTATAGGCACTACGAATGAGTTTTGCCGAACCGGGCTCTGAAAGGCCTAGATCTTCCAAGAACATCTGACGTTCTTCATAGGTGTCCAACTCTGTGATATCGGCCTCGGTGCCCACCGCCAAAACAATTACTTCGGCTTTTTCATTGGCAATATCGGCTTTTACCTTTTCTACATAATCGTTACCCTTTACCGCTGCACTTTCATCAACATTGCACACGTATAATACGGGTTTGTCAGTAATAAACTGCAAGGGAGCTATAAACTCGTTTCTGTCGTCTTTTGAGATACCAATGGCTCTCACCGAGGTACCGGCTTCCAAACCTGTTTTGACGGCCAGTAGAACGGACTCTTCTTTTTGGGCATCCTTACTTCCTGTTTTGGCGGCCCGTTTTACTTTGTCCAGTTTTTTATCCACTGTTTCCAAATCCTTTAACTGCAGCTCCATATCAATGGTCTCCTTGTCGCGAATGGGATCTATTGAACCATCTACATGTACAATATTGTCATCGTCAAAACACCGCAATACATGAAGTATGGCATCGGTCTCACGAATGTTTCCCAAAAACTGGTTGCCCAAACCCTCGCCCTTACTGGCCCCTTTTACCAGACCTGCAATATCAACTATTTCTACGGTTGCCGGCTGCACCCGTTCAGGATCTACCAGTTCCTCCAGTTTTTCCAATCGTGTATCGGGCACATTGACCACGCCTATGTTCGGTTCGATCGTACAAAAAGGGAAGTTGGCACTTTGTGCCTTGGCATTTGACAAACAATTGAAAAGGGTTGATTTACCCACGTTGGGCAATCCTACGATACCTGCTTTCATATTTTTGGAATAATTTAAGGTTGCCTTAAAAACCAAAGGGTTTTTTCCTTTAAAAATAACTGCAAAGATAACTTTTACCTTTACATATGAAACACAAAAAGCAGGAAACAAAAAACCCGAGCAGAAACTCGGGTAAGGTTGTGTGACATTCTCTCTGTCCGCCACAGGGCATTCAATACATTCCCTGCCGAAGAGCCGCACAAAACGCTCGACCAGGTCTATCCGCTCTTGGCTATTGGAGTTTCCCCTTTTGTCCAACATGGTGAAGAACAACAGAAACGCCACGCCTTGGTATACCACACCCAACATAAAGATGTTGATGTCCGTTTTCCCGGTCCGGTCGATCGTCAGCTTTACCTTGCCCCGCTGCGGCAATAGGGCGAAGACCGGCCTTGCGATCAGGTCCCCGTCCAAGGCATAGCCCGAGATGAAACGCTGGATGCGCCCGAGCGGGGAACCGGACGAGGTCGTATGGTCAAAGGCGTTGGCCAGTTTGTCGAAGGTGACGGTCTGCACCTTGCACAGCGAACAGATGAACAGCGATATGAGTTTACCCTTGCCAAATTCAACTTTCCTTGGAAATGTGTGTTCAGAACTGCTGTCAATCCATTATTTTCAAGGTAAGCATTGGTTTTCTCCATTAGAAAAATAAGTGATTTTATCTTTCTAAAATACTGATAATCAATGTTTTACCCTAATATTTTAACATACAATCCGTTGATTTTCAATGAGTTGTATTTTTGTCATGTACTAAACAAAAATGGTTAACTTTACATAAGAGACTGTATTGAAATCGCTCGATTATTCTCTCCTGCCTGCCAGGAGGCAGGTATAGCCTCTATAAACAAAATAAAAATGGGACAACGAATTTTATTTTCACTTCTATTCTTAGCTGCTTTTAATTTGGCTGCACAAACAAATGTAAAGATTACATCCGCAGAAATCAGTTTTGTGTTCGACTCCAAAAATGTCGACGGCACCTTTTCAGGCTTTAATTCTGAATCCTCCATCGATTTAAATGACCTTACAAACTCGGTATTCAAGGGCTCAGTTGAGGTTAAAACTATAAATACGGGAAATTTTCTTCGTAACTGGGCACTCAAAGGGGGTAGGTATTTCAATACCGGTAAGCATCCGAAAATCAGTTTTGAAAGCTCGGCCATCAAGGAAAACGAAAATGGCTTTTCGGTCGAGGGGCACCTTACCATCAAAGGTATTCGAAAACCGGTCACTTTCGATTTTACGATCAACGAAAAAACCCTTATCGGCACCACTACCCTATACACTACCGACTTTGATATCAAAATTAAGAAAGAACGTGAGGACAACAAGGTGAATGTCAAAGTGGTTATGGAGTATTAAACCTCCCGAAGAATACGGGAGAGTTTCACTTATAAAAGTGATTGTACGCTATTGCACCTGTAAAAGTATACCCGCCTGCCGAACCTTGCCTGCCAGCTAGGCAGGCGGGCAGGGAAAAACACCACCCTCACAATCCCTTCTTTTCAGGAGGGAAGCTACGTCTGTCTCCCCTCTAAAAAGAGGAGACCTGTCTGCCGTAGGCAGGTGTGAAAATGATATAATGGAGAATGAATGATAAAAACACGCAACCACGCCTTTGACGTGGCAGGCTCGCCTGCCGTAGGCAGGTTAAGGGGAGGGGGGGGTAATATCTAAAATATTTCATTCAACACTTACTGGTAAAGCACCATGGAACCGTAAGAGCAAAAAGTTAAACCCCAGAACCCGTCCGACCGGCACGGGCGGGCAAGCTCTGGACCCATTATATAGTCCCGAAGCGTGGAGACCCAATCCCGAATACGGAGAGAGATCAAATATTCACTAAAAGTATATCCCTTATCCCTTCACCTTTTCCTTAGCCTCTTCTTTCAATTCCTCACTGGCAACAATAGCGAGTTCAACACGACGGTTTTCGGCCTTGCCCTCCTTCGTTGCGTTATCACCCTTGGGCTGATCCTCACCGTACCATTTTGTGGTAAACCTTCCACTTTCCAAGCCGTGTGCGATAAGATAGCTGGTAACCGATTGTGCCCGTTGCTTCGATAAGCCCATATTGTAATCATCAGGACCCGCACTATCGGTATGGCCCTCTACCAAGATATTTGAATTGGGGTACTCTTTAAAAATACCTACCAACTTGTCTAAAGTCGCTGCGGATGTTCCTTTTACGACTGCCTTGCTTGTATCGAAATAAACCCCTGCATCTTCGTTGAAAATCACATTGATGCCCTCACCCACTCGGGTAACCTCTGCACCCGGTATCTCTTCTTCGATACGTTCGGCCTGCCGATCCATACGGTTTCCGATATAACCGCCGGCCGCTCCACCAATTACAGCACCTATTATGGCACCCAAAGCGGTGTTGTTGCCGTTGCCGACATTGTTTCCGATGACACCACCGATTACGGCTCCACCCGCCGCACCGATCCCGGCACCTTTTTGTGTTTTATTGGCATTTTTTACCGCTCCACAGCTTATAATCAGTGAAAAAGCCATTAATACTGCTATACTTTTTAGGTTCAATCTGTTCATCTTTTTATTTTTTAGTGAATTTATAAACTACGGTAACGCGTTCCCCATCAACCGAAACGTTCGATCTCAAGACCATTTCTTGTTCGGTCAATGAAGAAATGTTCAAGCGATAGCCCATGCCACCGGTAATATCCTTTAACTTCTCATCGATCAGTTTAAACTGTAACTGATTCGGACTACCGTCAACCACAGACCATCTAATAAACCGATCGCCTCCTGTACATAACGTTGATGGACTGATCGTGTACCTACCGGTACTGTTATTGTCCCTAAAAAACCAACCGCTGCCCTCAAAACAAATATCTTTCGCATCGTTGAAGTGGGTTGATTGAAAGTTTCCCGTATTGTTCTCATAAGAGATATCATCGAGGGTCCATGAACCACTCAATAAATTTTGTTGCTGCCGTGCCGCCTTTGAAACCGAGCATGAAGTCACCAATAGTACCAATGCACCGAGCATTAAAATAGATTTTCGCATACTGAATTCTGATATTAGTTCTTGGTATATACGTATAGATTACCATATTTGGCTTTTACGATTTTCGAAAATTTGGTTCTACAAACGAACTGGCATAGAGAGGAAAACCATATATGGTAAACACGGCAGGAAAACAGGAATTAGAAATGTACTTAAACATTAATAGTCCAGTAGCTTGCTGAGTTCTTCTAAAAACCGTTCTTTGGGGAGATAGCCACTTTCCAAATTTTTTGCGAAGGGGATCGGGGTTTCCATACTGGCAACACGCTTGATGGGCGCATCTAAATATTCAAAGCAGTTTTCAGTGACCAAGGCAGAAATATCACTTGCGATACCACCAAACAGACTATCTTCTTGCAATACTATGAGTTTTCCCGTTTTCTTGACGGATGCATAAACAGTTTCCATATCCAAAGGCATCAACGTACGCAGATCAATAAGATCTGCATTGATGTCCGGATGCTTTTCCAAAGTCTCCAAAGCCCAGTGCACGCCCAATCCGTAGGAGACGATCGTAACAACATCGCCTTCTTTTAAAACGCTGGCTTTACCCATCGGAAGCGTATAATAATCGGTCGGCACTTCTTGGTAGATACTTCTGTACAACCCCTTATGCTCGAAGAAAAGCACCGGGTTCGGATCATTTATTGCGGTTGCCAACAAGCCTTTTGCATCATAAGGGAATGCAGGGTATACAACTTTCAGGCCCGGCGTCTTTGTAAACCAAGCCTCATTGGTCTGCGAATGAAAAGGACCTGCACCTACACCCCCACCGCAGGGCATTCGTATGACCACATCGGCCTTTTCGTTCCAACGGTAATGTGATTTGGCCAAATAGTTGACGATGGGGTTGAAACCAGTACTTGCAAAATCGGCAAATTGCATTTCCATCACCGCTTTCATACCGTTGATCGAAAGTCCCATTGCTGCAGAAACAATGGCGGACTCACAAATGGGTGTATTTCGTACCCGATCTTTGCCAAAGGCCTCAACAAAGCCTTCGGTAACTTTAAACACGCCTCCATAATCGGCAATATCCTGCCCCATGATAATCAGCTTATCGTGCTTCTCCATCGATTGTTTCAATCCTTCAGAAATGGCATCGACCAAACGTATGTTTTTTAGTTTATTATTTGGCGTAACTATTTTATAATCAAATTGTTTAAATACATCATTTAACTCTATTATTTTATTGTAATTAACCTCGTCTTCCTCAAACGCCCTTTTGAGGTTGTCCTTGATTTCAGTCTCGATTTCCTTTTTTAGCTCCCCTATACGCTTGGCGTTGAGCACCCCTTCATTTATCAGAAACTCCTCGTAATTGGCAATAGGGTCTTTTTCAGACCAGGCAGCAAGTAATTCTTCAGGAACGTATTTAATACCGCTGGCCTCTTCATGGCCCCGCATACGAAAGGTTTTGAATTCCAATAGAACTGGAGCGGGATTTTTACGCATTCGCTTACAAAGCGCATTTACCATGGAATACACCTCTAAAATGTTATTTCCATCAATAATATGCGACTCCATACCATACCCTTTGCCCTTGTCCGCCAGGTGCTCGCATTTGTACTGCTCACTTGCGGGGGTTGAAAGTCCGTACCCATTGTTCTCGATGCAAAATAGAACAGGAAGGTTCCAAACCGCAGCTACGTTCAATGCCTCATGAAAATCACCCTCGCTCGTGCCTCCTTCTCCAGTAAATACGGCTGTTACATGCTTACGGGCCTGCAGCACATCTGCCAAGGCGATACCATCGGCTACCCCCAATTGGGGGCCCAAATGTGAAATCATGCCTACTATATTAAATTCTTGTGTGCCAAAATGAAAGCTACGGTCACGCCCCTTGGTGAAACCGCTTGCCTTGCCCTGCCATTGGGCGAACAACCGATACAACGGAACGTTACGCGTAGTAAATACCCCCAGATTTCGGTGCATGGGCAACATATACTCTTCGGGCAGCATAGCACTTGCCACACCAACTGAAATGGCCTCCTGACCGATACCGCTAAACCACTTAGAAATTTTTCCCTGACGTAATAAAATCAGCATTTTCTCCTCGATCATACGAGGTTTTTGCATTCTAGTGTACAAACTGATCTGTGTTGCCTTGCTTATTTTGGTAGTGTCGTATTGCATGTTCTATTATAAAGGGTCAGTTTGAAATACTAGGGTAAATATAACAAAAAGGACTACAAAAAATCCAATTGATCAAGAGAGGGTGCACGACAAATTTCCCTTTTTGTTCAATAGAAGACCGTTTTACCAGATTGTCCTCCCCCGCCCCGCCCCGATACTTCGGCTGCGCTCAGTACAAGCGGAGGGGGCAGATCTTACAAAAGCCGGGGGTTCATAGGTGTCGAGAAACGGTTTCCTCCCTTCGGGGGAGGGTTAGCCTGCCTGCCGGACAGGCAGGGGTGGGGACGGCTCCAAAGCGAAACTGTCCGGATCTGTTCGATTTGTGGAAATTTGTCGTTAGTCTCGAGACTTCGGGAGTTATGGCCTATTTTTGATGCATAAAAAAATAATCGAGATATTTCAAAACAGTCTCTAAGCTGCAACCCAATAATTTATTAACTTTGGAAAAACTCTAAATTACAAGTATGAGCATAGTTCCAAGTGTTGATTTAAGCGATTTCACTTCTGGCGATGATGTCAGAAAAGAAAAATTCGTCACAGAAATCGGAAAGGCCTTTGAAGAAATAGGGTTTGTGGCCCTGAGAGGCCATTTTTTATCAGAACAGCTGGTCGATGGCCTCTATGCAGAGATAAAACAATTCTTCGACCTGCCCCAAGCGATAAAAAACAGTTATGAAATAGAGGGCGGTGGCGGGCAACGCGGCTACACCTCCTTCGGAAAAGAGCATGCCAAAGGTAAAAAAGAGGGTGATTTGAAAGAATTTTGGCATTTTGGACAGTATGTTGAGGGCGACGCTATGTTACAGGCCGAATACCCTGAAAACATATCGGTAAAGGAGCTTCCCAATTTTAACACCATAGGCAAGAAAACCTATGCCATGTTGGAAAAAACGGGAAAATACGTGCTAAGGGCCTTGGCGCTCCATCTTGATTTAAAGGAAACCTATTTCGATGCATATATAAAAAACGGGAACTCCATACTGCGCCCCATACACTACCCCCCAATAACAACTGCCCCAAAAAAAGCGGTACGTGCAGCCGCACATGGTGATATAAACCTGATTACCTTGCTTATGGGCGCACACGGAAAAGGGCTACAGGTCCAAAACCATGCAGGAGAGTGGATCGATGCCATCGCAAGACCGGATCAGTTAATGATCAATGTGGGCGACATGCTATCGCGATTGACGAACAATAAATTAAAATCCACCATACATCAGGTCGTTAACCCACCAAAAGAACTTTGGGGGTCATCGCGATACTCCATTCCCTTTTTTATGCACCCGGTCAGTGAAATGTCTTTAAACTGTTTGGAAGAGTGTGTGGATGCCGACAACCCAAAAGGATATGAAGATATCACTGCAGGAGAATTTCTAAACCAGCGCTTGATTGAATTGGGATTGGTTAAAAAATAAAGAGGAAAGAGCAAAAAAGAAAGCAGAAAACGAGCAACGAGCAACGACCAACGACAACAGTCGTTTTTTAGAACATAGCCAAAAAATAATACGATGGATTTGCAAGATCAACTAAAAAACCTGTTCCCAGAACATATTTCCAAAAATGAAGAAAAAGAGGCACCCCTAAAAAACACTATTTGGATTCAAGACGATCCCATCATCTGCAAATACGAGAAACGAAAAGGCAAACCAATAACTATTTTAGAAGGGTATAATGGCTCTGACGCCGATTTTAAGGCATTGGCTAAAGAACTAAAAACCAAATTGAGCGTGGGGGGCACCATCAAAAATTCAGCGATACTGATTCAAGGTGATTTTAGGGATAAGATCATGCAAATATTGAAAAACAAAGGTTTCAAGGTGAAAAGGGTAGGTGGCTAAAAT
>JAJRSY010000254.1 GCA_024278565.1 Bacteroidota bacterium | reverse complement strand
TTTTTCGGCGAGCAAGGCAAAATTTATCGGCATAGCCGTAGCTACGACGATAAATTTTAACGCCGATCGGCGGAAAAAGAGCAAGCCTGCCTGCCGGCGAGGCAGGCGGAAATTTCGGGTTTTAAAGTGGAAGGAGTATACATTCTTTTATATTAAATCTTCCACCAAACCTGTCCGTTTACCTGCTTAGGGCTTGTTATAAAATAAACCATACATTTTGTCTTGTTCTTTTGCACACTAACTTCGTTAAAAAGCCTCGTTTCAGCTATGGCTATAACTACGTTTTTCGCCTAGTTACTGCACAAAATAACGTCGCCAATTCTGTATAGTTTATTGGTCTCAAAAAGAGTTAAAACTATGCACTTTAGTGCATCTCGCTTTAGCTTCTAAAAACACCTGCCTTTGCCGATATGACCGAACAAAGAGTAAACGGCCATACAGTATCGAGGTTGACCGCCCATATTGTTTGGAGCACAAAGTACGGATATAAAGTTTTAAAAGGAGATGTTCAGAAACGTTGTCGAGCGTTGTTGTTGGTGCAGATTTGTGACTCAGAGAGTACTTGGAGCATCATCGTAAATCAGATAATGATAATTTTATCCTTGAGTAAGCACGTTTGCTTCCGTACACCTGACTTTAGTCAGATTTAAAAACCTAGTCCATAGTGGTTTAGTTTGTAACAAGCCCTTAATGGCAAGTCAGGTCGGTTCGTGGTGATACCTTGGTTTTCAACTAGTGTTTCATTGATAAAAACCCTAAATTTGACCCAACAACACCCTTGATCAATGAGCATCGTTACCCATTCTTTACTTTCAATCGCCGTACCCCTCTACAATGAGCAGGACAATGTGGTGCTGTTGACCGAAAAAATTCACGAAAGCCTCGTCGGCTACACCTATGAGATCATATATATAGATGATTTTTCCACCGATACTACCCGCAAGGTCGTTAACGGTATGAACGATGAAAAAGTACATCTTATAGCCCTTAAAAAAAATTACGGGCAAAGTCTGGCACTCGCTGCCGGAATCGATCACGCCCAAGGTGAATATATCATCACCATGGATGGAGACCTTCAAAACGACCCCAGTGACATACCACAAATGTTGGCGTATGCCGTAAACGATGAGTATGATGTTGTAACCGGTATTCGTCAGAAACGAAAAGATACATTGCTCAAAAAAATACCCTCTAAAATCGCCAACTTTTTGGCAAGACAGGTTACCAATCTGGATATTAAGGACAACGGTTGCGCCCTCAAGGTATTCACCAAAGACATTGCCAAAGAATTGAACCTTTATGGCGAAATGCACCGTTTTATAACCCTCTTGGCCCATTTAGAGGGCGCACAGATCAAACAGGTGCCCGTAAAGCACCATGCAAGACATTCAGGGGTATCTAAATACGGATTGGAACGGGTATTCAAGGTTGTTGCCGACATGATGCTCTTGCTGTTCATCAGGAAGTATTTTCAACGCCCGATCCACCTTTTCGGAATTATAGGTGTACTACTCATAATTCTAGGGGTTTTTATCAATATATACCTATTAATCGTAAAATTGGGGTTTGGGGAGGATATTGGTACACGGCCTTTGTTGATCTTCGGGTTGATGTTTATTTTGGCGGGAATTCAATTGTTCACCATTGGCATTGTAATGGAACTTTTGATACGTACCTATTACGAATCGCAAAAAAAGCGGCCGTACCGAATAAAAAACATAACCATCGGTGGCAAATCAGCGTAAAACGGCCATATCTGTTTTAAAGATCGCTGTCAGCTTGGCACTTCTCTATTTTATCTTTACCAAGCTCAATATAGCGGATGTGTTTGGCGTGCTTAAAAAAACAAACCTTTTTTATGTGGTTATGGCACTTATGGCATTTGTGTTTTCAAAATTCATCGCCGCTTTTCGCCTCAACCTTTATTTTCACCAATTACAGATCTACCTGGCACAGCTGAGCAACTTAAAGCTCTACCTCTTGGGTATGTTCTACAATCTTTTTCTTCCCGGGGGCATAGGGGGCGATGCGTACAAGGGATATTTGATCAAAAAAACCTTTAAGGTCGACACCAAAAGGGTCGTTTCGGTCTTGGTGTTAGATCGACTCAGCGGACTGCTGGTCTTGTTCGTTTTTGCCTGTATTTTGGCTCTTTTTATTCCCAACGATCAATTGAAAGGTTTGGATTATTTATTCGGAGGGGCTATTTTACTGGGCATAACCGTATTTTGGTCGATGAACAAGTTTTTTTTTGGTTACGTGCTTCCCGTTTTCTGGAAATCGGTAGGTTATTCGTTTGTTGTGCAGCTCGCCCAGCTGGTAAGTGCCCTCTTAATTTTAAAAGCACTGGGAATAGAGACGCATACTATTTCTTACCTGCTTATTTTTCTGGTTTCTTCAATAGTTTCTGTAGTGCCATTGACCATAGGCGGTATCGGCAGTAGGGAGGTCACTTTTTTTTACGGTGCCACTTGGTTGGGGTTAGATGAACATACATCGGTAGGCATCAGTATGGTGTTCTTTTTGATAACGGCACTGGTATCGCTCTTTGGAATAATCTACCATTTCAAAAAACCAGAACTGGAAACAGGAAGGAATCAGTAAATATGGATCAGGTGCATTTTGTCCAGCACTTTTTTTCTTGTGGTCGGATCGAGAAACTTGGCCTGCAACCTGGTAATTCGAAACTGGGTTTCGGTAAATTGTTTATCCCAATCAAAACCTAGGTTGTTCAGCTCTCGCAGTTGCAGGTCGTTTACATATACCCAAATATCCTTTTTGTCCTTGAGGGCTTCCATTGTAGTTATCTTTACAGGTCTTTTGTTATAAAAGTCAAGGGCCCAGGTATGGTTGGGCGATAATTTATTGATATTGTCTACCGGAATATGGTTCTCAGCCACGATCTTGGCCATTGAAGAGCCCGCTTGGTATTTTAACAACGAAGGATAGAAATGGGCATTTAGTATGGCATTCAGAAAAACCGAACTGATTACCGATACGGTGATTATGCGAAAATAATATCCTTCACGTTTTAGGGTATAATAAATGGCAAGAACGATTAAAGGGAGTATCCAAATGTACGCGATTAAATTCTCGAAGGGAAAAACGAAGTAACAGACAAGAACTGTTACAATAAAGACTAGCCCCTGTATAAAATACTGAACGCCCAATACCACTTTCAGACTTTTTCTTTTTGCGAACCTGTACAAGCTATATAGATAAGAGGCCGTAAGCACGGCGAACAAGGGCATGGTGATATTCAAATAATGGGGCAGTTTAAACTGTGCAAAGCTGATGACGATGAAAATAAGCGTAATGCCCCCCAAGGTCAAAAACTCATAGTTGCGTATGTACCTGAATTTTGATTTAATGAGAAATCTGATTCGTGCGGCGTAGGCGGCAATACCCAAAACCGTCCATGGGAGGAAGACCCATAAAAACGTATGAAAAAAGAAGAAATAGTCACTGTTGTTCTTACCCATGCCCGCACCGCTCATGCGCTCAAAACTCTGTTCCCAAAAAATAAAAAAAATACCACTACGATCGGTTTTGCCCCTGATAACCTTCTCAGGGTGCAGATCGAATTGATGGTAATACGCATATAGCATGGGTGTAACCGCAATGGCAAAAATGACCAGGGCGATCAGAATCCGCCAATTGAAAAGTGCCATCCATTTTCGGGTATAGGCAAGGTGGCACAATAAGGGAAGGCCAATAACCAATAAGGCGATCTGCCCTTTGGTGGAAAAAGCGATACCAGCACCAAAGGCCCCCAGAACGATGTTCTTTAATCGACCTGTACCAATATAGGCCGCCAGTTGCCAGATGGCAAAAATGGCAAAACCTGTAAGTACGGCATCGGTACGAACGTCAATGGCGGAAAGCACAATGGTCTGGGAGGTCATAAAGATAAGGGCCGCCAGTTTGCCGACATTGATATTGTAAAGTAACCTACCGAGACCATAGCAGCTATAGATCCCTAGAAGGGTTGCCAAAATACCGGGAATACGGTATGCCCAATCATGGATCCCGAAAATCTTAAAGGAAAGTGCCGCCAGCCAGTAGTGCATATGGGGCTTGTCAAGATACTCTTCGGATCCTTTGAAAAGGCTCAAAAAATCGTTTTCCTGAACCATTCGCATGGCCATGACGGCAAATTGGGCCGAATCGTTCTCGAAGAGGGTAACGAACATTCCGGCGATATACACCAGAACAACCAAAAGCAACAAAAACCAATACCTAGCATTAGATATCATAAAGAAAATTTGAGAGTAATACCAATTTATCGATCATTTAGTAATCAGTATTGCTTATAATTGCCTTGAGAACCCAATTTGGCAAAGAACCTTATAAAAATATAAGCCAAACTAAACAGCAAACTATAAAATAATCTTTTCGGGTTAGTTCATTCCAAAGCTAAACTTTGTACGGCAAATATATACAACTTTGCGAACAACCAGCCGAAAAATAGACCGATCAGCATACCCGAAACCACATCAAGGGGATAATGAACACCGATATAGACCCTACTGTAGGCAACCAAAACCGCCCAAACCATCAAGAAAATTCCTATATAGCGCTGTTTTGACCCCAACAGAAAAGTGAAGAAAAAGGCTACTGCCGAGGTATTGGCGGCGTGGGCCGAAAAATACCCGAACCTGCCCCCACATGAACCTTTTACCAGCCGCATCAAGCTGTTCACTTCTAGATCGTAGCAGGGGCGTAGGCGTTGGAGCCCATATTTGAACATATCGGCCAGCCCATTGGTAGCTGTTATCAAAAGAGCAACGACACCCAAAAGCACCAAGGTTTTTTTAAGGCTCAATTGCTTGAATGAAAGAAATACCAGCAGTAGATATAGGGGGATCGAGGTGAATTTATCGGTCATGAACATCCAGAAAGCATCCCAGGTGGGGCTTCCCAAGTTGTTGAGCAGCAAAAAAAGCGCTTTATCGTGGTGGAGCAGTTCTTCGAGCATGGTCAATCTTCATAACGTGAAACTTCCCGATCATAGAAAGCGGATGCCTGTTCGATCAGGTGTTCGGCTTCCGATTCAAGCTCTTTTTCATCTTCCCTTGAAAAATCTTCAAGCCATTCTACCTCATCGTTTTCCAAATTTATGATAAATCTAGGGTATTGGGCATGAACCACGAATATTGCGGAAGGATAATCGGTATTGTCTCCCAGTAAAAATTTCGGAAATTCCATTTGAACAATTTTAATGATTAATGCATTACAACGTCTAGGCTATGGCAAGTAGGGCAGGTGATTGGCACTTTCCTTTCCGTTTAGTCTTTAGCCAAAGTTTTTGTATTTTGTAATTAATTTTCTTTTTTCAATTGCCAAATCAAAAGATTTGGAGGTGTTCGTAAGCAAGCCCAAGCCTTTGAATATAGCACTTTATGCCCTATTTGCCATAGCATCGATGAAAAAGCAGTAAGTCGAGTATCTTTAAGATGAACTAAAGATCAAGGATATGAAATGTCAAATTACTGCATTACCAAAGCTATTCATTGGCATCGACATACACAAACGAAGTTGGAAAGTACATTGTGCAACGGATCTGTTCGTGGGCAAATCGTTTTCGATGTCACCCGACCCGACCCGACTAAAACACTACGTGAGCAAACATTTCCCCGAATATGAAGTGTCGACGGGCTATGGGGCAGTTGCTGCGGCTATTCCGCCCATCGGGCTTGCCTCCTATGGTTGGTGCTCCCTAACGGTCAACCCAACGGACATGCACCGCAAGGGCAAAGAACGCCATACCAAGACCGATAGGGTCGATGCCCTGATAGCAAGAGAATTGAAAGGTGGTCGATTGGATGGTATCCACATTCTCGAAGTTGACCGAGAAGAGCCCGGAAGCCTGTTCCGCCGCCGCAACGATCTGGTGAAGGGCTTTCGTAGGATCAAGAGCTATATTAAAATGCAATTGTTGTATTTCGGCATCAAGGAGCCCGAAGGGTTCGATAACGACCATTGGAGCCATGCGTACAGAAAATGGTTGGATGATATGATGTTTCAATATCCAACGGCCAAGGCAACCTTGGAGAGCCGTACGCGGTTTTTCAGGTTCGTCGATAAAGAGCTTCGAGATGTCTCCACGCAGCTCAGAGGGTATTGCAAGCAGAATTACAAGAAGATCATATGTTGCTTCGCAGTATTCCCGGTATCGGGGGTATTGTGGCCTGTGGTGTACTCTGTGAGCTGGGTGACCTGAGAAGGTTCAATAGCATAAAACATTTGGCGGGTTATGTAGGTCTGGTGCCAGGGACCCACCAAAGTGGTGGTAATTACAAAACGATGGGCATAACCCCACGGGCAATTGATACACAGTTATTTCGTAGAGGCTTCTTGGCAAGCCATTCGGGCAGATCCCGTAATGCAGGCGTACTATCACAAACACCAGGGCAAGAACGTGAAGAGCATCATCATCAAAATGGCCAGAAAACTGCTCAGTACTTTCTTTCTTTCTTTGTAACTATTCAGGTAATAAAGTGCGCATATAATTTGGATCGTAAGGAAAGTTTTTCGGACCCGCCTGCCGGACGGGCAGGTCTTTCGATTATCGACAAGGATAAGATTATAGCGGAGCTTTTAATTCGTTTGAATAGCCTAGAGGCATTAGTGTTGCGTGTAGGTATATTAGAAAAGCGAGTTGTAGAATTGAAAAGAGAAAATTCAATATTACGAAAGCGCTTGCTTAAATATGAAAAGCCAAAGAACAGTCGTAATAGTTCAATACCTCCCTCAAAAGACCAAAACCGTCCTAAGAAGAACC
>JAJRSY010000253.1 GCA_024278565.1 Bacteroidota bacterium | reverse complement strand
CTTTCGGAAAGACCACCGATTTGCCAGTGTTGGACACCTTTTGATCCTCTTGGAAAATCAGCAGACCCTAAGTATCTGTTAAGAAATAACAGATATATTTCGGCTTGCTATTCTGCCCTTTTTCTTAACAGATACTTAGGTATAAAAGTCATGATTAATCCAGACATCGTAGGAATCAGAAATCTAAAAATCTTTTAAGATTTTTATGCTCTCTGTAGATAACCAGCCAGTCTGACCGTCTGCAATCTGTATTTTTTTATAACCTTCTAGTTCTTCAAGAACATTAAGCTTTGTTCCTTCATGTAATGTGAACAGCACCTGACTTCTTTCATTGGGTTCTGATTTTACAATTACCTCATCGGCAAAAACGATTGCGGGTCGATCGGTTTTAAAGTCAGCGAATTTTAGAAAGGCGAACACAAGTGAAACCACGGCAATGACCAAAGAAACCAAACTGCCAATAAAGGCGGCTCTTTTTTGTTGGGTGTGACTAAAATAATAAAAAGCAATATAGAGGATCACAAAAAGAAAAACGAATATGATTGCGTTATACCCCCACTGTTCAAAGTTCAGGAACCCAACCACATTTTCATAAATTTTTGCAATACCCGTTTCTGGTATGGCCTCAATGGCATCCAACGTCATGTTTTGGGCGTAAGCAAGATTGTTCATTACCTCTGAATCACCAGGTTTTAGCAATAGGGCTTTTTCATAATAATAGATACTTGGTGCTACCTGATTGAGCTTGTAGTAGGCATTGCCCAAATTAAAGTAAAGTTCTGAGGAGTGCTGGCCGTTTTCTAAAACACTAAGGTATTTTTCTATGGCTTTATCATAATCTCCGGTGTTATATGCTTCGTTTGCCTTACTAAAAAGAGTATCTCCCTGGGCAGATAATAATAAGCCCAGAAACAAAAACAATATGTATGATAATTTTTTCACCTTTGTCCTGTTTTTTACAATTGCTTATCTAAAAAAGTGATTACCTTACTGGCCTTGTCGTAGTCTTGCTACATCTGTACATTTGAAAAGGGACTGTAACGTGCCATTTCGCAATTTTTGAGAAGATCAATAAATTCGTCTTTGGTTTCGGTATCAACTTGTTTTTCAATCAGTAGGGTTGATATTTTGTCTTTACTGAATTCAGAAGTTTCTATTTTTAGTTTTGCCTTTAAGTAATTGTGTAGGGCTTTTTCTAAAGAAATATAGAACGCCTCTTTGTCTCCCAAAGCTTTTTTTGCGGTCGAGAGGTATCTTCTAGCCAGCTTATTTGCTCTTTTTATTTTGTTGCCCACTATATCACTGGCCATGGCCTCACGTTTTTTGCCAAAAAAGATGGACAAGGGAATCATTAGCAAAGGCAGTACCAACCAAAGATAGAAACGTGTGGAACCAAAAAAGTAATTTGCACCTATGGTCGAAAGCTTGGAATTCAGCTTGATAAAATTAAACCGGTCGCCCTTCGAAACCACAGTTTGTTTATTAGTACCCATCTGCCCCAAACTACCAACTGAAGTGTCTTTTGGACCTTCTTTAACATTGATTAGAATATCTTTAGACGATAGTGAATGGTACTTTTCGGTCTTTGGATCAAAATAACTGAACGAAATGTTCGAAATGGGGTACTTGCCTTTAAAAGAAGGAACAATGGTGTAACTGTTGCTTACTTTTCCCGTCATGCCAGAAAGTGTGGTACGTACTTTTTCTTTGAATTCAGGCTCGTAAACCTCCAATGAACTGGGTAGGTTCAGTTCGGGTAATTGAAAGAGCTTTAGATTACCCTTGCCACTAACCTCAACTTTTGCCTGTAATGATTCTGAAGCGTTCAAGCTTGTTTTACTTGAGGTGACCGAAAAACCAAAATTACCCACTGCACCACTAAAATCGGCAGGTTTTCCTTCCAAGGGTAATGCTTTTACGTTAATTGTACGCTTTCCGGCAGAGACCGTTTTATTGGTCTGCGAATAAATACGCCCACCAAAAAAATCACGTTTGTTCGTTGGCACATCTACAGTTACATCTAATGAAAGGGGTTCAATTTCTAATTTTCCTGTTTTTTGAGGATAAAGCACAACCCTTTTCAACACCACATAGCGGTACTGTTTTCCTTTGTACGTCCCGTTTTGGGCATTCAATCTTGATACGGGTATGTCTTGGCTCCAGAAATTATTGTATTTCGGGTTGTCTAAAGCCCTGTAGTTCGATACGCTTACTGATGGGCTCACATATAGTTTATAGACAACGCTAATTGCTTCATTCAGAAACGGCCTGGTCTGTGATACTTCGGCCACGAGGTGTAAACTCTTGTCAGCCACATCGTCAACCGTCATTTGACCATTTGGTCTATCTACGGCAGCGGTCACCTCAATTTGTTTGGAAAGTGATTTGTAAGTTTCCCCATCAATTACTATGGAGGCCTGTTTTATATTGAATTTTCCCTGTGCGGTAGGGGCCAAGGTATATGAATAGGTTTTTGAATAGCTGCGCACCCCATTGCGCCAAGATGAGCTTATGGCCTGTGAAGGTCCCATAAGCACACGAAAGCCCTTAAAGTCAGGGGGGGTGAAATCATCACCATCTTTGTTCATGGTGAAATTTACCCGTAGCCGTTCGTTGATGCCCAGTTTATCTTTGCTCACCTGTACCTCAAAGGTGACCGAACCCTTATCTTGGGCACTCAGTGCAAAGGTTAAAAACAGAACCAGAACAGGGGCTATATGTCTTTTAATCAATAAGGACATTACCAATCTTTTTCATTTTTCACTTTAACGCCCTTTACTTTTTGGGCATTGATTTTTTGTTGTACTTTTTTCTCTTCGTTCTGCATGGCCTCTAATAGGTTTTGAACCTGCTGTTTGGACAATTGGTTGGGTCGCGGCTGTTTTTGTTCTTCTTTTTGCCCCTCTTGGTCAGGCTCTTCTTTTTTATCACCTTCATCTTCTTTATTATCTTCTTTCTTTTCGTCACCTTTATCGCCTTCGTCTTTTTTCTCTTGATCCTTTTTGTCTTTTTTCTCTTCTTCGTCGCCGTCTTTTTTGTCTTTGTTAGGATCCTTTTTATCGTCCTTATCCTTGTTGTCTTTTTTCTCGTCTTTTTTGTCGTTTTTTTGTTCGTCCTGTTCTTTTTTCAATAGCTCCTTTGCCAAGGCTAAATTGTAACGAGTTTCTTCGTCTTTTGAATTGTTGCGCAATGCTTCTTTATAGGCCTCTACCGCTTTTTCATATTCTTTGCGCTTCATAAATACATTGCCCATATTATGATAGGCCTTATGTTTATCTGATTTATCGGTCGCCACTTCGCCTGCCTGCTTAAAACGACCGAAAGCCTCGCTATAGGTTTCTTTGTTATAATAAGCGTTTCCTAGATTAAAAGGTGCGGCAACGTTTTCTCCACTTTTTGAAATCGCCTTTCTATAATCAATCTCAGCGGCTGTGAAATCATTTTCTGAAAGTGCTTTGTTGGCATTCCAGGTAAGGTTTGTAGAGGCATTCAAGGCTTTTTTCTTCTCTTTGACCTCTTCTTCTTGTGCGAAGAGGGTAGAGCTTATCAACAACAACAGATATGTTATGATGGTCTTTTTCATTGCTCTATTTTTTCATTGAACAAATTCAATTTTTTCAACCATTTGGTTTTTCTGTCTAGTAAAAAGATGTCTAAAAAGTACAATAATAGGCCTGCGCCCAAAAACCATTGAAATTGGTCTTTGTAGGCTGCAAATTGTTTGGCCTCAAATTCTTTTTTATCCATTTGGCTCAATTGTTCTTTAATAAATTCCACTGCCTTTTCGGTATCGGATCCATCAATGTACTCCCCATTTCCCTCATCTGCGATTTCCTCTAAAGTATCAGTGTTCAGTTTAGTTATGACCACTTCGCCCTGTGCATCTTTTTTTAGACTTTCGACCACTCCTTTT
Source organism: Bacteroidota bacterium (assembly GCA_024278565.1). Lineage (GTDB taxonomy): Bacteria > Bacteroidota > Bacteroidia > Flavobacteriales > Flavobacteriaceae > Maribacter_C. The sequence goes on along the minus strand of JAJRSY010000253.1, from coordinate 10,304 downwards.
CTTTTTATGGGTATGGGCGCACCCTTGCTCTTGCCCACGCCTATGGTAAAAATGCGTATTCCCTCTTCGACAGCGAATTCAACGGCATCTAAGGTAGCGCCTTCTGAATGGTCCTCACCATCTGATATAATAAACAGCACCCTGTTGGTTTGGTCTTGGTCATCAAAGTAGGTGGTTGCCAATTCAATGGCCTGATCGATTGCTGTACCTTGAGAGGTCAACATATCGGTGTTCATACTTTGCAAGAACATTTTTGCCGCCCCATAATCGGTTGTAATGGGCAATTGCGGATATGCCTGCCCGGCATAGGCAATAATACCGATTCGGTCACTGGCCAATTGGTTAATGATTTCAGACACCAATCTTTTGGATTTTTCCAAACGGTTGGGGGCAATATCTTCTGCGAGCATACTTTTAGAGACATCAACAGCAAAAACAATGTCTACCCCTTCACGTTTTACGGTCTCTAATTTCGTGCCAATTTTTGGGTTGACCAGGCCCAAGGTCAAAAATGCGATACCCAACAGAAAAACAAAAAATTTCAACGTTGATTTGTAATCAGACCTATCGGGGGTCAACCGTTTCAACAAGGGCAGTTGTGCAAACTTCTTTTGTGTTCTTTTTTTCCAAATTTGGAGCAGCACGAACAAGACCACCACTGCTGGGATGATCAGTAGCAGATAAATATATATTTTTTCGTCTAACTGAACCATACTATATAAAACTTCTAAAAAAAGTGTTTCTTAAAATCCATTCCAATACTAATAAAGCCCCTGCCAACAACACCCACGGGCGAAATTTTTCTTCGAATCTAGTATATTTAAATTCTTCTACTTCCGTTTTTTCCAATTTATTGATCTCATCGTATATAGCTTCTAATTTTTCGTTATTGGTGGCCCTGAAATACTTCCCACCAGTGGCCTTTGCAATATCCTTCAAAAGAGCTTCATCGATTTCTACCTGTCGCATGCCGTATCTAAATGAACCATCTGCATTATAGGCAATGGGTGATAATGCATTTCCATTGGTCCCCAAGCCAATGGTGTAGGTCTTAATACCATATTCTATAGCTAAATCGGCAGCGGTCTGTGGCTCTATAAAACCTAAATTGTTGACCCCGTCGGTAAGTAAGATAATGATCTTACTGATGGCCTTGCTCTCTTTAAGTCGGTTTACCGAAGTTGCCAAGCCCATTCCGATAGCGGTACCGTCGTTCAATTGCCCATAGGTGATATCACGCAAGGCGCTCAGTACAATAGACTTGTCACTGGTGATCGGAGTTTTGGTATATGCTTCACCGGCGTAGGCCACAAGGCCGATACGGTCGTTTGGGCGTTTTTTGATAAAGTCTGCCGCTACTTCCTTTAGGGCCGATAATCGGTTTGGTTTTAGATCACGGGCAAGCATACTTGATGATACATCAATGGCCATAACAATATCGATTCCCTTTGTGGTCTTGGTCTTGGTAGAAACATCTTTGGTCTGTGGGCGGGCCATGGCAACTATTATTAAAGCTAAGGCCAAGAGGCGCAAGACAAAAAGCAAGGGTTTTAATTTGGGCAGTATACTACCGTCGGCAAAACCTTTGATACTTGATATTTTTAGAGATGCTGCCTGTTCTTTGCGTTTGAAAAAGTACCATAGCACGGCTAGTGGAAGCAATAACAGCAACCAAAAAAAATCTGGATTCGCGAATTGTATATTTTCGAACATTATACGCCTGTTTTAACTTCTACGGTTGCCAAAATTCGAGTTACTATTTCTTCGGCGTAGGTATCGTCATCTAACCAAACCATGAATATCTGTTGTTGAAAACCTTTTCCCCCGAAAAGCAGCACGGTATATTTTCCTCGAGCAACTTCTTTGGATCCCGGTAGGGCGAATTTTCCACTACCATAAATTTTCACCCCTTTGACACCTGTTCGGGTGGTGAACTCCTCTTGTTTTGTAATAATGTTTTTCGTTCCTCTTTTCTCTAGATCTTTTATGAAAAGATCTATCGATTGTGCATGGTCGGGTTCTTCAGGTTTTGTTAGTGGCACTGAAGTTGCCCCTACCAAGAACAGCGTTTCGGAATCTTGATATAGAAAAGAGTGAAGTTCTTTTATATCGGCCTTCATTTCTGGGGGTATCATTACTTTTTGTCGCACCAGCACTTCAGGTGTTTCAAGATTGATCGGTGGGTAACCGTACGAACTGGAAATCCACTCACCTTCTAATAGCTTTTTTGTGGGATGCCCAAAAACGGTGTCTTTGGTATATTCAAAACCATAATATACGGTTGCCGATACAGCAGATAACAGCAACAGCCCAAGAATGCTAACGGCCGCAATCATGATTTTCTTCTTTTTCATTTTACGATTCAGCTCTTCTTGGTATTCTGCTTGCTCCATAAGCTCCTCTTCGGTAGGTTCAGGAAGGGCATCTTTTGTTTTTGTAACGATCTGTTCTATTGATTTGCGATCCTGCTCCGCTACCGAGGTGTCTGGTTTTGATTTGGCAAATTTCACCAAATCGGCCGTTTGTAAGATTCTTTTGAACTGGTCAATAGTGTCTTTGTCAAGTTCTAGTTCACCGGCGTCTTTCAACAGTTCAAGTTTGTCTATCAGTTGATCGGTGGTGCTTTCCAAAGCGGATACGTGTACATCTTCTTCTAGATAAGAACGAACAATATCGGTAAGCTCAGAATAGTATAGTTTGTACTCGTCTTGAATTAGGTATTTGGAATTTTCCAATTTCTTGAGTTCTAACATTGCCCTGTCGTAAGGGGGAAGCAAGGCAGCCTTTTCAGCTTCGGTCAATGGCTTTTTTCTGAACACAAACCAGTAGAGCAATCCGCCCAAAACAGCTAATGCCATAAGAATGCCCAAAAGCGTTTTCCATAAGTTTAAATTGCTTTTTTCCACGACCATCAGGGGTTTGATGTCGTACATTTTTTGAGCAAGTGTATCTACGGCTACGGTGGCCACTTCAATTCGTAAAGAATCTGTGAAAAATCCTTTTCCGTTAATATCAATACGCTGTGCTGGAAGTTTGTAAGAACCAGAATCAAATTGGGTCAGGGCATATGATTTTTCAAGGAGGATCCTATCTTTTTTTCTAGTGGTGTCGGTCGCAAAGGCCTCAACAGTTTCTAGAGGAGAAAAGGTTTGCCCTTCGGGGAATATGACCTGAGCCGTAGAATCTACCTCTACCGCAACCGTGAATTTTACTTGCCCACCAATTTTGATGAACATGGTATCTACCTTCGAATTTACTTTTGGATCAATCTGCGCATAGCCGATAAAAGAAAAACTAAAAAAAAAACATAGAACAATATATCGCAATTTGTGCGGCACATCACTCAACCCTAAATTTTTTAATTGTTTCATTTGAATTACCCTCTACGTTTAAAATAGCCCAATAGTTTTTTCACATAGCTTTCGTCAACCCTACAGTCTAGAACCCCACAGCCCGCTTTTGTAAACGTGTCCTTAAAATAGTCCACTCGTTCACGGTGGTATTTTGAATAAGCGGTTCGCACACTTTTCGATTGGGTGTTCACCAATCTTACAGCAGCTGTTTCGGCATCTTGCATCTGTACCATTCCTAAATTAGGAATCGTTTCCTCACGTTCGTCATATACCCGAATACCGGTAACATCATGTTTGTTGCCAATGATCTTGATTGTTCGTTCGTAGTCTTCTGCAATAAAATCGGATAGTACAAAAACAATCGCTTTTTTCTTCAATACGTTGGTCAAGTACTTCAAGGCCCCTGCTATATCGGTTCTGTTGCTTTTAGGCTTGAATTCCAAAAGTTCCCTTATAATTCGCAGCACATGGCTTTTGCCTTTTTTGGGAGGAATGAAAAGTTCTACTTCATCAGAAAATAAAATAAGGCCCGCTTTGTCGTTGTTCTGCAAGGCTGAAAATGCCAATGTTGCCGAAATTTCGGTAATGATCTCTTTTTTAAATTGGTTGGTGGTGCCAAAAAGTCCAGATCCGCTCACATCGGCCATTAACATCATCGTAAGTTCACGCTCTTCTTCAAAAACCTTAATAAACGGCTCGTTATAACGTGCTGTAACGTTCCAGTCAATATTTCGAACATCATCACCAAACTGGTATTGTCTCACTTCGCTGAAAGTCATGCCACGCCCCTTGAAGGTAGAGTGGTATTCGCCCCCAAAAATATGATCGGAAAGACGGCGTGTCTTTATCTCGATTTTACGAACTTTTTTAAGTAATTCCTTGGTATCCATGGCCCCACCCGACCTCCCCTCAGGGGAGGAGTTTATGGCGTTTTTTTAATATTATTACAAATTTAATGGTTTCGTATTGACTTTATGGCTCGAATGAAAAAGTTCCCCTTGAGGGGGATTTAGGGAGCCTTACGGCACTTCAATTTCGTTTACAATTTTATTGATGATTTCCTCTGAAGTAATATTTTCGGCCTCTGCTTCGTAAGTGAGGCCTATTCTATGTCTCAACACATCATGTACTATCGCCCTTACATCTTCAGGCACTACATAGCCCCTTCGTTTGATAAAGGCGTAACATTTTGCTGCGATGCCCAGATTGATACTGCCACGGGGCGAGGCTCCAAAATTAATCAAGGGCTTTAAATCCGGAAGGTTGTATTTTTCAGGATAACGTGTGGCAAAAACGATATCTAAAATGTACTTTTCTATTTTTTCATCCATATAAACTTCACGCACCGCTTGTTGGGCGCTTAAAATCTCTTTTAAGGAAACGACTGGTTTTACCTCTTCATAAGCCCCCATTAGATTCTGGCGCATGATCAACTGTTCTTCGTTCATTTTTGGGTAATCAATGACCGTCTTCAACATAAAACGGTCAATTTGCGCTTCTGGCAAAGGGTATGTACCTTCTTGCTCAATTGGGTTCTGGGTTGCCATGACCAAAAACGGCTTGTCAAGAATAAAAGTCTCATCACCAATGGTCACTTGTTTCTCTTGCATGGCCTCTAAAAGGGCCGATTGTACTTTGGCGGGGGCGCGGTTTATTTCATCTGCCAGAACAAAATTGGCGAAAATCGGACCCTTTTTTATAGAGAAATCATTTATTTTCATGTTATAGATCATCGTACCGACAACATCGGCGGGCAAAAGATCAGGCGTGAACTGAATACGGCTAAAATCAGCCTTTACCGCTTTTGAAAGTGTATTTATTGCCAATGTCTTCGCTAAACCTGGCACACCTTCAAGCAAAATATGCCCCTGACCCAACAGGCCTATCAGCAATCGTTCGACCATGTGTTTTTGACCAACGATCACCTTGTTCATCTCTAACATTAAAAAATCGATAAAAGCACTTTCTTTAGCTATTTTCTCATTTACCGCGCTAATGTCAACTGTGGTATTTTCTTCCATATAATTTTAAAAATTTGATGCTACTTTGTACTTTGGCTCAATTGGGAATACAAAATTGAAAATTTATTCATACAGTTGCTGTTAACGATTGGTTAAAAAACGGGTTAAGCCCTTGTTTTTACAATGTTTTTTAAGGAATAAGTAAAATTCAAAGGTTCTTTTCAAGACAACTATTGTATTTTTCGAATCTACGTATTTTTTTTATTCCCCAGAGACAAAGGGTTTTAAATCTAAAAAAGAATTAAGGGAAGCAAACAAGTAGCTGATAAAAATCTAAAAAATCTCTAAATAAGTATACTTTCATAAATTGAATCACAATGGGTAAAACAATATTGATTACGGGTGCTACAAGCGGTATAGGCAGAGCAACGGCAGAGCTTTTTGCTGATGATGGTGCTCATCTTATACTTTGCGGAAGAAGGCAAGAGCGATTGAATGAACTTAAAGAGATATTGGGTTCCAAAACCATGGTGCTTACGTTAAACTTTGATGTTAGAAACAGAGAAGCTGTATCGACTGCTATAAGTTCATTGCCCGAAGATTTTTCCAACATTGACATACTGATTAATAATGCGGGCAATGCGCATGGCTTAGATTCAATAGATAAGGGCAGTTTAGATGATTGGGATGCTATGTTGGATATTAATGTAAAAGGCCTTTTATATGTTTCAAAGGCAATAATTCCACAAATGGTCGCTAAAAAAACGGGGCATATCATCAATATAGGTTCTACCGCTGGCAAAGAGGTTTACCCAAAAGGGAATGTGTATTGTGCAAGCAAACATGCGGTCGATGCAATAAACAAAGGTATGCGGATCGATCTGAATGAACACGGCATTCGAGTGGGGGCGATAAACCCGGGTTTGGTCGAAACGGAGTTCAGTAAAGTTCGTTTTAAAGGAGATGAAGATCGAGCTAAAGGCATATACGAGCGGTTTCAAGCTTTAAAACCTGAAGATATAGCAGACATCATTCGTTTTGTGGTAACTAGGCCTTATCATGTGAACATTGCGGATTTAGTGGTTATGCCCACCGCACAGGCTTCATCTACTATTGTCAAAAAGAATTGACTTTTGTCTCTTACCGGTAATTAGTATATTGTTGGTTTCTGGTAATAGTCTACTGTTTTATTTAGATTACCGGTGCGGGTTAAGAGTTAAAAACAGCTTCTCGGTTGGGTAGTGCAGGTATGGCTCCAAAATTTGTGGTGGTAATGGCTCCGGCTCTGTTTGAATTTTCTACCATTTTTAGCAAGAGTTCGAAATCGTTCAATATTTCGTGCGGATCTGATAAGGTTGAAATTTGTTGCAACAGGCAGCCAACAAAGGCATCTCCAGCTCCAGTCGTGTCAATAGGGTTTACTTCAATACTGGGTATGGTTTCTTTTTTGTTGGGTGTACTTACCAAGGTTCCGCCACTGCCCAAAGTAACCGTAATTAGTTTGGCTCCTACCTCATGAAGTACATCACAGGCCTTATTCAGGTCTTTTTCGCCAGATAATAATTGGGCTTCTTCGATGCTGCACTTGCACAAGTCTGATTTTTCTATAAAAATTTTGCATTTTTTAGTAAAAAAGGCCACATCTTCCCACCAAAGGTCACCCCTAAAGTTTGGGTCAAAACTGATAAAAGTATTATAGGTAAGGGCATCGAAGAAATAGCGCCCATAGGCTTTCTCTAAATCACCTCCAAGAAAAGCGGTAGCGGCACCCAAATGAAGAATATTTCCTTTAAAATCCTTTTTGATCTTAGGGTCGTACAGCAATTCTTTATCGGCTCCCCGACTAAATACAAAATCGCGTTCCCCATCTTTTGCCAAAGAGACGAACGCCAAGGTGGTGAAGGTTTTTGAAAGCTGCACCAATGAAATATCCACTTTATGCTTCTCCAAAATATTCAACAAATAAACACCAAAGGGGTCATTGCCCACACAGCCAACAAATATACTATCGCCACCCATTTTAGTGATGGCACAGGCCACGTTGGCAGGAGCTCCTCCTGCTTTTTTGGTGAATTCATGGGTTTTAGAAAGGTCACTTCCCTGTTTTTCCGCGACGAAATCGATTAGCAGCTCACCAACACAAAATACCTTTTTCATTTGACATCAATACTTGATGAGCCCAAGGTACTGACAAAAGGGGCTACGCCAAAATTTTATAAGAATTTGGGAGGTATCTTTTTTTTTTTGGGATTTTTTTAATGAAAACACTACCTTTTCAAAAATTGAAATTGTTTTAAGTAAAATCAAGCAATATAATTAAGATGAAAAGGAAACACGACCATTTTTTTGCACAATGAGCATAAAGAGAACACTAGTAATCGGTGATATACATTCAGGCTTAAAAGCACTTGAACAAGTGCTGTCAAGAGCAAAAGCATCCCCAAATGATAAACTGATTTTTTTGGGTGATTATGTTGATGGGTGGAGTCAGGCAGTTGAAACTGTAGACTTTCTATTGCAACTTCAACATACCCATGACTGTATTTTTGTTAGAGGAAACCACGATGAGCTTTGCCTTGATTGGTTAATTGAAGGCAAAGACAATCCGATGTGGATTCAACATGGGGGTAGTGCGACCATGGCTTCTTACCAAAAGACCGATACCAAAACCATAAAAGAACATATATGGTTTTACCGACAACTTGAAAACTATTACCTTGATTCAAAAAATAGACTTTTTTTGCATGCGGGTTTTACGAACCTTAGGGGGGCGGAGTATGAGTATGATACTAAAGCATTTTATTGGGACAGAACACTTTGGGAGCTTGCCCAATCTTTGAGCCTCGAGTTGACTATGAACGATAATCGCTATCCAAGTCGTTTGCGTAGGTACAATGAGATTTATATTGGCCACACCCCAGTTTCTAAAACCGGTTCAGCGGCACCAAAAAATGCTGCCAATGTTTGGAATGTAGATACAGGTGCTGCCTTTAAAGGACCACTATCGGTATTGGATGTAAATACAAAAGAAGTATGGCAAAGTGACCCCGTATGTAATTTGTACCCTGATGAAAAAGGTAGAAACTAAAAAAGCGGTGCACCAAATGGTGCACCGCTTTTTTTTAACTTAGAAAAACTATTACAGTTTTCCGTGGTCATGTTCTTCTTGCCATTTGAAAAGTTCGCTCCACTTGTTCTCGTAGCACATTTTTGATTGCATGGGCCATGAAGCTGGGTCATGAACCTTATAGCGCTCACCACCACCATCAAGAATCTGTTGACATTTTGCAACGGCAATCTCAGAAAGTTCTTTCCAGGTTTTTATTCCAGATTTATGGAACATTTCCTCTATTTTGGGGCCGATGCCCTCAACCACTTTTAGGTCATCTTGTTTAATGACCTTGCCAAAGGCGGCCTTGGCAGCATTAGCATCAAACGGAATGGCAGTTACAACTGGTGCAGCTGCTTTGGCTGACAGTTTATTGGTACAGGAATCAAGATCGGCTTGTAGTTTCGTGTTCTTGTCCTTCCACAATTTTAGGTCGGCCGAATTGTCAATGGTCGTACTTGAGCCTTTACCGATGAGGTAACCCAAAATTCCTGAAATGATACCAACTAGTGCGGGAATCAACCAGCACCAAATATTTGAAAAATCCATATTTAATTATTTTTTATTGTTAATTTATTTGTTTAATGTGACAACTGTTCTTCTATTCTTTGATCTGCCTGCTTCAGTAGCATTACTTTCTGTTGGAACATCAGGACCTTTTGAGGTTGCAGCTATTTTTGCTGCCGCAATACCGTTCTTTACCAAATATGCTTTGCCAAAATCGGCCCTTCCCTGTCCTAATCGTATGTTGGGTCCACGTCGGCCAACATTGTCGGTATGACCAATAACACTACAAGTAGCACCTTCTACCTTATCTAGATACCTAGAAATATCGGCAACCTTTTGTCGTTGCTCTGCCGATAGGTTTATAGAGGCCTGATTGGTTTCGAAATACAGTACCAAGGGGTTGGCTGTTATTTTGTCGTACAGTGCCTTTAGTTCATCTTTGGCATCTGCTGCCTCACCTGCAAGATTGTACTCAACAGGGCCTAGGTAAACGTTGTCTTTTACTACCATTTCACCCATTAATTTACCAAAGGTATTTATCTGAGTAGATGAAATACCGTTTTCGACCAAATGGTTCTTGACCGCATTGGCACGGGCCAGACCTAAGTTCGGAAAGGCAGAATCGTTTGTTTCATCGTTCTTGTAATATCCGGTAATATTGATGGCCTTGCCCGCATTTTCAGCCAAAAAGACCTTTAAACTAGTAATACCATCGGTCACTTTTTGTGACAGGGGCATTAGAATCGATGATGACGACACATTGAAATTGTAATTGTCGTTTTCATTGTACGCATATTCACCATCGCTAAAAGCGAACGGGTATGACGTAGCTTCAGGTGTTACCGGCACCACCGCTTCTTTAACAGGCTCCTCTTTTACAGTTGCGCCGCATGAACTGCAGCATGTTATGTAAAAATAGGTCCCTGCCAGAATGGTGATGAGAATCAGCAACAGGTTTGTTGTTGTTTTTGTCATTGTTTATATTCATTTAGTGTTCGAAGCACAATGTATTAAAAAAAACTCAATAATGTTAAAATTTCCTAGTAAATATTGTGCGTAGGGCGAAAATGTCTTTGCGAGGAACGGCACTTATAAAGTTCAACTTTTGTTCTAAAAACAAGGCTGCGAAGCCTGCTTGCCAAAGGGAGAGCAAGCAGATGGTCTCATATTGTAAATCAGCAGATTGCTTTGCTGCCCTCGCGAAGACGTTTTGTGTTCATATTTATTCTTTGTTTTCGCTATATTCTATAATATGACTGAATTAGAGCCCGTTCTCCATATTTCCCAGGCGGACTGTCCGGCGAAGGCATAATATGCGAAGGCCTTGAGCCGTTGGCCGTCGTTCTTTATGCGTTCCAGCACCATGAACCAGTT
>JAJRSY010000252.1 GCA_024278565.1 Bacteroidota bacterium | reverse complement strand
CGAAGTTGCCCGTAGGCCTTGACTACGGCATCTTTTACCTTATTATAAACCAATTCGTGAACGATTAATCTTCGGGTAGAGGTACAGCGTTGCCCCGCAGTACCTACGGCACCAAAAACGGCACCGATCACGGTCATTTTTATATCGGCATCAGGGGTAACGATAATAGCATTGTTACCCCCCAGTTCCAACAACGATTTTCCCAAACGGGCAGCTACAGCTTGTGCCACGATTTTTCCCATGCGTATGGATCCTGTAGCCGAAACCAAAGGAACGCGACCATCATTGGTCATCATTTCGCCTACCTTATAATCACCGTTAATCATACAAGAAACACCTTCGGGAAGACCATTTGCCTCAAAGACGGCTGCTGCAATGTTCTGACAGGCAACACCACACAAAGGCGCTTTTTCAGAAGGTTTCCAAATACAGACATCACCACACACCCATGCCAAGGCCGTATTCCATGCCCAAACGGCAACGGGAAAGTTGAAGGCAGAAATGATACCGACCACACCTAGCGGATGATACTGTTCGTACATACGGTGCCCAGGTCTTTCAGAGTGCATGGTCAAGCCGTGCAATTGTCTTGAAAGCCCTACCGCAAAATCGCAGATGTCGATCATTTCTTGCACCTCGCCCAGACCCTCTTGATAGCTTTTGCCCATTTCATACGAGACCAATTTGCCCAAGGGTTCTTTCAATTCACGTAATTTATTGCCGAACTGCCGAACGATTTCACCACGAAAAGGGGCGGGCTTTTTACGCCAGAATTGGAAAGCTTCGGTGGCGGTTTCCATCACTTTTTCAAAATCAGCCTTAGAAGTGGTTTTCACCTTTCCTATCAAGGCACCATCTACTGGGGAGTGAGACTCAATAATCTCTCCAGAGGAAAAATTGTTGGATCCCGTTGAAGTTCCATCATTGATTTCTTGTATTCCCAATGCTTTTAACGCATCATTGATACCAAATTCGGTAGCGATTTTTGACATTTTATAACTTTTTGAAGGTGTATTGTTATATTTGATACAAAGTTACGAATTCTTGAACAAGACGACCTAAGATAAATTTTAAAAAACAAAACAATAGTTGAGAAAATTCAATCCGCTGAAGTGAATTTTGGGTCTACGGGCATTACTGTACCACAATTATCACAGGTACGCAATTCTTCGGACCTATAGAAATGTTTGAAATGTCTCAGAAAATCTTTTTCTATATCGTTCAATGTAAAATAGGTTTCGTAGAGCTTGTGGTTGCAGTTGTCGCAGAACCATAATAGGCCATCATCTACTTTCATGTCAGCCCGTTTTCTTTCGATAACGAGTCCGATACTATCTTCATGCCGAACGGGTGAATGGGGTATTTTGGCTGGGTGCAGGTATATATCACCTGGATCTAATTGCAAGGTTTTTTTTTGCCCCTCTTCTTGAATATGCACTTCAATGGTTCCCTCTAACTGATAAAAGAGCTCTTCGGTCTCATTGTAGTGGTAATCTTTTCTTGCGTTGGGCCCTGCAACGATCATTACAATATAGTCACCGGCATCTTTGTACAGGTTTTTATTGCCCACAGGGGGTTTTAGGGTGTCGCGGTTTTCCTCGACCCACTTCGTGAGATTGAAAGGTTTTTTGATGGACATTCGATACTGGTTGTTTGTTCGTTGCCCATATTGTACAACTTATAGGGCATAAACCATTGACATCAAATTTAATAAAAGAAATTGTTTAAAACCAGCTTACCTGTAGAAGATATGGGTGAAATATAGCGTTCCATCTTGAGCTATCTTTACACTGACCGCCGTATGGGTGAATTCGTTTTCTATGGTTTTCTTATGGTTAGGGCTGCCCAGCCACCCTTGAAAAGCTTCAGAGGCATCAAGATAATCTTTGGCAACGTTCTCGGCAACGAACTCCGCATTTACCTGTGTGGAAATATTAGAGGCCCTCGAGCTGAAATTATCGTGGCTAATGCTTGCTTTCGAAATCATATACTCAGAATGTTGGTTCGCATATTCGTAAGCCACGTCACTAAACTCCAATGAATTGAGTCCCATTGAGTTTCTATGGTCGTTGACAATACCCAACAATTCTTGTTCTACTTCTAGTGCGTTTTTAGCTTCTTGAATAGCGGTACCTCCTAGTGGCTCCTTGTCACAAGAAGTCAGCATAAATACGAACAAAAAGAAGAAAACATGGTGTGTTTTTATTTTCATACAAAGGTTCTAATTTTGTAAGTAGGCCTAATAAAAATAAGTAGGGGTGAATATTGGGGGTATTCCTGTCCGTTAATTATTATCTGGGGAGATATTACTATGAACTCATTTTCGATTAAACAAAAAGTTTAAATGAATTCTGTATGTAATAATAAAGGATATATATATATAATCTTTAAAAAAACAGATTTTTTCGATGAACTGCACATTTTTAGTAATTCTTATAAGCTAAAACTTACGATTTCAACAAGGCTTTGATTTTTACCTACAAAGTAATGGTTCTGCCACAGCCTGCCCCATTTTTTCGGGGAATATTGTGGAAGATTCAGATTAGTTCAAAATGAAATGCTCGCCTGCCGGACCTTGCCGGCTAGGCAGGCGGGCAGGTGCTTTAATCATTAGAATTTCCCGATGCTCTGCATCGGAGGTTTTAGAGGAAAGTTTGAAAACGGTTGGTTTTCATAAATGTTAAAACTTACTTCCGTTGGATACCCCGACGGCTCTGCCTCGGGGTAGTTCATTGAGAGAATAGATATAGTTATAATTATTTGTATGTCAATATACCAACCTACGGCAGAGGCGTGGTTGTTTTTTTAAGATAGTTAAATTGAAAATATGGTCTTACCCACACAACCTGTCGGCAGGATAGTGGTAGAACCAAAGTAATAAAAGATCTTAGGTTTTCGTTCTAACTGAATATAACGGTATTTGGGGCTTCATATTCACGGTATTCTGTGATGTGTTTTGTTTTGAACCTTGAGTATTTTTAACAAAAAAATGTACCATGAAAATCAAATCGATTTTATACCTGTTCCTCTTCTTTGTTATTTTGATGGGATGTACTTCTGAAAAAGAAGATGCTTTCAAAAATTTTGACAACATCAATCTGTACCATGAATATATATCAGAAGTATCGCATGGCATTATTTCTGTCCAAAGAGATGTTAGGGTAGTGTTGAACGACCCAATTCAATCGTGGGCCAATGGCGATGAACTTGATAGCAACCTGCTTCGGGTCACTCCAAAAACCAAGGGCAAAGTGGTTGCTTTGAACAATCGAACCCTTGCTTTTATTCCTGAAAATGGGTTTAAACAAAATACAGAGTATCAATTTACCCTAGTGCTGAAAGATATCGTGGAAGACCTTCCCAAAGAACTAAGAACCTTGACCTTTGGGGTGAAAACGCTCAAACAGCAGTTCAATGTGTATACCGATGCGCTTCAGTCGTATTCAAAGAACAAACAATATATAAACGGACAAATCCGTACTGCCGATGTACTTGCATTAGAGACGGTAAAGAAGTTGATTTCCGTTACCCACAAAGGCAAAGTCATTCCCATAAAGTTTGATGATGCTGTAAAAGAGGGCACACAGTTTCAGTTTAAGATTGATAGTGTTCAACGCTATGAAAATGATTCTGAACTTGAAATTTCATGGAGCGGTTCAAAATTCGATATTGAAACAGTTGGCAAGAACACCATTGAAATACCTGGCAAGAACAACTTTACCGTTCTTGATGTAACGATAGAAACTGGTGAGAACCCTATGATTTTGCTCAACTTTTCAGACCCTATCAAGAAAGGACAGAACTTTAAGGGGTTGGTGGTATTAGAGGGTGATGCCAAACTTAAATATTCGGTAGCGGGCAATACCCTGAAAGTTTACCCGTCACAAGATAATGAGGGTACTGTTCAATTTGAGGTCTTTGAGGGTATTGAAAGTATCGATGGGCATAAGCTAAAAAACAAGTTTGAAGAGCGTGTTGCTTTCGAACAGTTGAAACCACAGGTTCGCTTACTTTCAAACGGTACGATCCTACCCTCTTCGAACAACCTAAAGATCAATTTTGAGGCTGTAAACTTAAAGTCGGTCGATGTATCGGTATTTAAAATATTCGAGAACAATATCCTCCAGTTTTTACAGGGCAACAATTTAAATGGCAATTACAATTTAAAAAGTGTGGCCCGGCCTATTGCCACAAAAAAAATCATGCTGCAAAACAACCTGACCAAAGCCAATGGTAAGTGGGCGGCACATGCGCTTGATTTGAGCACGATTATTTCGCCTGAAGTGGGCGCCATGTACCGTGTGGAGTTCAACTATAGACCCTCTTACAGTTCTTATTTATGTGAAGGCACCCATTTTGAGACCGAGACCGAAGAAGAAGGCGATGAGAATTTCGATGAAGCACAAGAAGACAGCTCTTGGGATGGTGCTGAAGAGTACTATGACGATTACGGATATTACAATTATGATTGGAACGAACGTGAGAACCCTTGCGATAGGTCTTACTACTATGATAAAAAAGTGGGCATGAACGTTTTGGCGACCGATATTGGTGTAACTATTAAAAGAGGTACGAACAAAAGTTATTTTGTGGCGGTCAACGATATTTTAAATACCAGCCCCATTGCCGGTGCCAAGGTTACCTTTTACAATTTTCAACAACAAGAAGTGGGTAAGGTAACAACCGATGCTACAGGTACCGCAGTCTTTGATTCTGAAAAGCTGGCCTTTTTTGCTGTTGCTGAGAACAACGGACAAAAGAACTATGTAAAACTGAACGACGGCAATGCACTTTCGGTCAGTAAATTCAATGTTTCCGGGGTAGAACTACAGAAGGGCATCAAAGGTTTTATTTTTGGCGAACGTGGGGTTTGGCGACCGGGTGACCGTATATTCTTATCGTTTATGTTGAACGACAATGCGAACCCTTTGCCGATCGGCCATCCCGTGAAATTAGAGTTGTTGGATCCTTATAGTAAAGTAGTGCATAGGGAGATAAAAACGAACGGACTCAACAATTTTTTCAATTTCGATGTCAGGACCGATGAAAACGCACCTACCGGAAACTGGTTGGCGAAGGTATCGGTAGGTGGTGCGACTTTCACAAAAACCATTAAGATAGAGACCATAAAACCCAATCGCCTAAAAATCAAGACGGGGTTTGATGCTGAGGTCTTGAGCGGATCTGATGCTATCAATGGTACTATGGAAGTAAAATGGCTTCACGGTGCCATTGCCAAGAACCTAAAAGCTGATATTACGGCCAAATTCAATGCACAAACAACAAGTTTTAAAACTTTTCCGGGCTATGCTTTTGATGACCCTACCCGAAGTTTCTCAGCAGAAGATCAAGTGGTTTTCGACGGAAAAATAGATAGTGACGGAAAGGCAGACTTTAGTATAAATCCACAATTGAGTGGCAAAGCACCTGGTATGTTGAAAGCCGCTTTTATTACCAAGGTATATGAAAACGGAGGCGACTTTAGCACCGATGTGTTTACTAAACCCTATTCACCTTTTAACACTTACATTGGTCTAAATGCGCCCAAAGGAGATAAGGCCAGGGGCATGTTGCTGACCGATGTGAAACACAAATTTGAAGTGGTCTCGGTAGATGAAAACGGAAAGCCTAAAGCCGCTAAAAATCTGAAAGTAACTGTCTATAAAGTGAATTGGAGATGGTGGTGGGATACTTCTTCTGACAACCTTTCATCATACAACAGCAGTGAATATAGAGAGATGGTCCATGAAGAGACCATAAGCACAAATTCAAAGGGTAAGTCGAGTTTTTATTTTGAACTGAAATACCCTGATTGGGGCCGTTATGTAGTGCGTGTGGAAGATGAAAACGGGGGGCATGCCACAGGCAAAGCAATTTATATCGATTGGCCTGGCTGGGCGGGAAAATCAAGAAAGAACGACCCATCGGCAGCCACGATGTTAGTATTCTCTACCGATAAGGAAACCTATAATGTGGGTGAAAAAGCAACGGTGACCTTTCCGAGTTCAGAAGGTGGCAGGGCTTTGGTGACCATAGAAAATGGTAGTGAGATATTGGAATCACTTTGGGTAGAAACCGCTGATGGTGAGACTAAATTTGAATTACCCATAACAAAACGGTATACGCCCAATGTGTACATCAATATAGCTCTCTTGCAACCACATGCCTCTACCAAAAATGATTCGCCCATACGTTTGTACGGTGTAACAGGAATCGGTGTAGAGAACAAAGAAACTAAGTTACAACCTGAAATAACCATACCCGAAGTATTGCGGCCTGAGGAGACCATCACCCTAAAGGTCAATGAAAAAACAGGTAAGGCTATGACATATACCATTGCGATTGTTGATGAGGGCCTGTTAGATCTAACACGGTTTAAAACACCTGATCCATGGGCAACTTTTTACGCAAAAGAAGCCTTGGGAGTAAAAACTTGGGATGTGTACGATGATGTCATTGGTGCCTTTGGTGGGCGTATCGACCAAGTATTCGCTATTGGCGGTGATGGTGAACTGGCAGGAGCGAAGAACAAAAAAGCAAATCGGTTTGAGCCCATGGTGGTACATTTAGGACCTTTCAGTTTGAAGGATGGGGAAACGAAATCGCACAAAATAAAAATTCCCAAATACGTAGGTTCTGTTCGAACTATGGTGGTAGCTGGAAATCCCAAAAAAGAGGCTTACGGTCAGGCAGAGAAAACCACCCCGGTAAGAAAGCCATTGATGATATTGGCTTCCTTACCACGAAAGATAAGCCCTGGTGAGAAAGTAACCTTGCCTGTAACTGTTTTTGCCATGGAAAAGAAGGTCAAAAACGTAACCTTAAAGATCAAGAAAGATAAATCGTTCACTATTCAGGGCGAGGCGACCCAGTCATTGACCTTTGCCCAGCCCAATGAAAAAATGGCCTATTTTCAGTTGACCGTAGCTGATTTTAGTGGAATCGGAAAAGTGATTGTTGAGGCGACCGGGGGTGGCGAAACAGCTTCTTTTGAGATTCCGATTGACGTGGTGAATCCGAATCCGATGACCTCAGACGTGCAAAGCATTGTATTGGATGCGAACGCTGGTCAGACCATTGATTTGAAAACCTTTGGTACTGCAGGAAGCAACTCGGCGGAAATCGAGTTTTCAACCTTGCCCCCAATGAATTTTAACGGGCGCATGAAATATTTGATACAATATCCGCACGGTTGTGTAGAGCAGACGACCTCTGCCGCTTTTCCACAATTATTTCTTTCATCTGTTTTCGATGTGGATACCAACAAGAAAAAACGTATTCAACAAAATGTAGGTCGCGGTATCAAACGTTTGGCAGGCTTTCAGCTCCCCAACGGTGGATTCTCGTACTGGCCAGAGCAGAACAATACTGACGACTGGGGCACCACTTATGCGGGGCATTTTTTGTTGGAAGCTGAAAAGAAAGGGTATGTACTGCCCATCGGGTTTAAATCAAATTGGGTTAAATACCAACAGAACATAGCCAAACAATGGCGTTCGGGCAATGATTATTCAGATCTCGCACAGGCCTACCGATTGTATACCTTGGCACTTTCGGGCAATGCCGATGTGGCCTCTATGAACCGTTTGCGAGAGACGAACGGGGTATCGAACGAAGCGAAATTCAGGCTTGCCGCTGCCTACGGTTTGATAGGTCAGGCCAGTGTGGCCAAAAAAATCTTGGGTACGGCCAAGCTTGATTTTGAAGGCAAGCACCACTACCCTACCTACGGCTCTTCAGATAGAAATCGGGCCATGGCCCTAGAGACCTATGTATTGTTGAAAGATAAGGCCAAGGCACAAAGCCTGGCAAAAACCTTGGCAAAACGCCTATCGGAAAAACAATGGATGAGTACCCAAAGTACGGCTTACGGTTTATTGGCCATGGCCAAATTTGCCGAAATGGTAGGGGGCAAGGGCATTAAAGCAAGTGTGACCGTAAACGGAAAACCTGAAAACGTCAGCACTACAAAAACCTTGGTAAGCAGAGTACTTGATATCAAAAACGGAAGCAATAACATCGAACTGGAAAACCAAGAAGGCAATACCGTATATGTTAGCATCATGAATAGCGGAATATTGCCTGTGGGCGAAGAGAAAACCATACAGAAAAACCTCTCGGCCCAAATGGTTTTCAAGGGAAGGGACGGTTCAATATTGAATGTTTCCAAAATAAGCCAAGGCACTGATTTTGTGGCTGAGGTCACTTTGACAAATACTACCGACAATACTTTGAAAAACATGGCACTAACAGAGATTTTCCCTAGCGGATGGGAAATCGTGAACACCCGTTTCACCGACTTTGGCGACTTTGCCCAAAATGATGTAACCCATACCGATTTACGTGATGACCGTGCGAATTTCTATTTTGACCTAAAGAGAAAAGAAACCAAAATCTTTCGTGTTTTGTTGAATGCTTCCTATCTGGGTAAATATTACCTGCCCGGCATACAGGCCGAGGCAATGTATGATAATGATTATATGGTTCGAACCAAGGGGCAGTGGGTTGAAGTGGTGCAATAAGAAACCATATTTTATCTTTAGAAGAGAAAAACTCAAGACTGGTTCACTCAAAGTAAGCATAAAAAAACGCACAACGGGTTAAAGGGTTTTAGCCCATTCAATGGCTTCATTCAAGGGCCTAAATGGCTTTGCTTCGGTCTTTAAGAAGGTTTTTTCAAGTAGGGCATTCCTCATATCCCTTTT
>JAJRSY010000251.1 GCA_024278565.1 Bacteroidota bacterium | reverse complement strand
CTCAACCCCAACACCCATAGCGAATACCTGGTTCAGCAACTCATAATTCGGCATCACCTCGATGGAGATAATCACAAACGCTGCATTCCTTTCCACCACTTTCTGACTTCCATGCAGCGGCTTGGTCAGCACATAAGGCGCATAGTCCTTGCTCAGTTTCAATACAATTTTTTCAACTTCCCCCTCATTCGGAACCGTCACACCAACAATATCCTCAAAATACTCCTCAAAATTGACCAGCTGATTTGGAATGTATTCCTTTGACGCAACCTC
The DNA here is from genome assembly GCA_024278565.1 of Bacteroidota bacterium. Taxonomy (GTDB): domain Bacteria; phylum Bacteroidota; class Bacteroidia; order Flavobacteriales; family Flavobacteriaceae; genus Maribacter_C. Next base: position 3,343 of record JAJRSY010000251.1, on the reverse strand, counting down.
AACAGAAACAATTCTGTCCAGCGCAAATGTCGAAAGATTCCGATATTCATCATTCAACGCAAACAAAAACCACCGGTTGTTATACTGTTTCAGGTAATAAGGATGAACAACAACATGCATCGCTTCCTCGGCCTTAAAAGGCTGATAACCCAACTCCAAAACCTGCCTGTTTAAGATTGCGTTAAACAAATCACTCACATACTCAATGCCCTTTAAATAAATATTGCTGTCAAAACCAATCACATCCTGCTCCTGCCCCGACAACGAAAAACTCTGTTCCAGTTTCGGCAGCAGCTCACTCACCCAGCTAAACTGCGGCATCCCTTTAAACTTCGACAAAACAAGCATCGCCGACCGCAATTGCTCCGCCTCCACCTGGTTCAGGGGTTGATTATTTATCGAAAACTTCAAATCAGAATACCGGTAAAAGGTTTTTCTCCCCAGCTTTTGCCTTTCCAATGGTATCAACCAGCCCTGTTCACTCTCCATAAACCGGATGTCATCAAACAACTGCCGCCGCCGAATACCATCAGTTGTGCCGTTAAACTCATACAGCGCATCATTACAGGCTTCTATCAGGTCAGGGATATAATAATTCCGCCCCGGATTCCTAAAACATTTATCCAATGCCTGGTAACGGATAAACGCATTTTTATTAATGGGCATACCAACTTATTCTTTAGCGTGCAGAAACACTGCACTAAAGTAGTATTTCTTTGCATATTCTTTACGGTCACAATTAAAAATAGAAAAAACATGATAAATTTCAATGATGTAAACAGCTTGAAAGAAAACGGATTTACAGGTTTCAAATCCGTTAATGAATTATGGAATAACCGTTCTGATATTCCAAAAGAAAGAGGTGTTTACCTTGTTCTTAACCCCAATTCCCAAAACCCTGGATTTATCAACCCGGGTGTTGGTGGATTCTTCAAAAACAGAAACCCAAACGTCCCCATTGAGGAATTGAAACGCAATTTTGTTCCTGCTTCACTGGTTACTTATATAGGCAAAGCCGGAAGCACAACTGGCAACGCAACCTTACACTCCCGGCTCGGGCAATACCTGCGTTTTGGCCAGGGAAAAAAAGTCGGGCATTGGGGCGGCAGACTGATCTGGCAACTCGAAAACCACCCTGATCTTCTGCTTTGCTGGAAGCCTACCCCTGGGGAAGAACCAAGAGACCTTGAAAGAAATTTTATTTCTTCTTTTATAAATCAATTTAGTATGCTGCCTTTTGCTAATTTAGTAACCTGATTAAAATTATTTTCAACCATGACTTTACACGAAGCAATAGAACTGGTATTAAAAGAAAACAAACGTCCGATGTCGGCTAAAGATATTGCAGATGAGATTAATAATAGGAACCTGTACCAAAGAGGTGATGGCAATCCTGTGCCAACTTCTCAAATACATGCGCGTGTTAAAAATTACCCGTTGCTTTTTAAGAAAACACTTGCAAGGGAAATTGCATTGCTATCACCTCCGGGTGAAGCTACTTCAACCACTAAAACAACTCCACTACCTGAAACAGAACGTGTGAAACCGTCAATAACCAAATACGAGAACACACTAACCCTCGAAAATTTCAGAACATACAAAAACCGAACATCCATTGCTCTTGCACCAGTAACTATTTTAACGGGCAAGAATAATGCAGGCAAATCAACCATTTTTAAATCTCAAATTCTTTTGTCCGATTACTTAAACTCCGATAATCAATTAATACTGGAATTTGATGGGCTATCAGCACACAAACATAAAATTGATTGCATTGATAATGCCCTTTCATGGGGCAGTGGCAATAAATCTTTCACAATTGAGTACAACAAAGATGGCTACGGGTTTACATTTACATTTGATAAAAATAAAAATCAAGGTGTATTAGGTAACTTGTTAATAATGCATGAAAAAAGTGGATATATGCTGAGCATGAGACGTTTGTCTCAATATAGATTTAGCCTTCACCTGGACATTGAATTTATTGACACTTATTTTAAACCGGAACCAACAAAAGAGGATATTGAGATGATAGCTTTGGATGAAATTCTCAATAAACTAAAAAAAGAGCGCAGTGAAATAAACAAACATATCTTGAATATCGATAAAGCTTTTCAGGGCTCTCCAATGTATATTAATTTATTGGAGAAGAAAAAGACCATTAATGAACGATTGAAAAACACTAGGTTTCAGATAGCTAATTTATCGGAGGGCTCACAAAAGAAAGAATTTGAGAGTAAATATCAAATTGGTGTTGAAATAGATCTTTCTGATGAAATTGAAACTCCTGATTTTAAAATTGCTTCGATAATAAGAAGAAGCCTGTTAAATATCTTCAATTCAGAAAATTTTAGAAAAGAATTTGGCACTTCAGATAAGAATAAAGACAGGTTTAAACTTTTTCGCTTCACCGATTATCTAACAAGGGCAATGATGTTTAATGTGTACCACCTTGGCCCAAACCGAACCCATCAGGCCCGTTTATATATCAACCGAAACAGGGAAAATGAGATCAACGAAATCATGAATTTCTATGCCCACAACGAACCGGCAAAGGGTTCTAAGGTAGATCGTTTTTTGAAGAACTGGATGCAAGAATTTGATATTGGGGAAGAGATTGAAGTGGTGCCTGTACAGGCAACAGCAAGTTATATTGTAATTACGGATAATGGAAAAAAACAAAATCTAACAGACAAAGGGTTTGGCGCTGGACAGGTACTGACTATGTTGTTAAAAATTGTGAATGAAGTACAAAAGTCGAAACCGAGCAGGCACACTAATCGATTCCAAAGGATAGCTCTTCCAACCATAATTATCGAAGAACCCGAAACCAACCTCCACCCCGAGTTCCAGTCCAAATTAGCCGAAATGTTTTACGACGCACACAAGCTTTTTGGCATCCGTTTTATCCTCGAAACACACTCCGAATACCTGATTCGTAAAACTCAATCCTTAATTAATAAGACAAACGATCAGGGTGTTTTCAAAATCTATTATGTCGATAAAACCAAAGGCATATACGAAATGAGATACCGCGAAGACGGCAAATTTATTGACGAATTTGGAAGCGGCTTTTTCGATGAATCCACCAACCTTACACTTGATTTATTTTAAAAGGCCTGTTCAAATGGATGCATATATCGACAAAGAAAATTTAATTTCCATTTTCAAAAACAGCCGTGTATCTGAAATTGTTGCTGACGGGATTAAGCTGCTCAAAAAACATGGCAACATCACTTACAATTTTTCTGAAAACGATATCAAATCAGAAGAAATACTCGCAGCCATACTAAGGCTTTTTACCCAGGGCGTGGGCGAACAGACATCGCAGATTTTTACAGAT
>JAJRSY010000250.1 GCA_024278565.1 Bacteroidota bacterium | reverse complement strand
TCATATGAGGTCACGAAATGGTTGCTCCAGAAAAATGACATTCGATCACGTAATCCGTTTTGAAGCATCGCTTTTACAAAAGTCCTTTTCCATTCTTTCCTGCTGTCACCGACTGACAGATCACCAAAATCATCGGCCCACGAAGGTTTGGGCCAATTGGGCTGTGCAATCGCATCATCAATGATACCATCAACGATTTCTGAAGGACTTCTATTGATCAACAAAGTAGCGGCGTCGGGTGAGATACCATAGGCCAACCTTTTGTATAAATGGTTTATCTTTTTTGCGTTCCAAGGGCTTCCAAAAGAAGGGCTATAAACGTTAAGTGAAGCAGTGTTACAATTTGCACTCATATTTAAGTTGTATGTTTAGTATTTGGTATTCTACCATAATACAAATGGCAGATACAGATTATAAAACAGAACAATAGCAGTTTTATTATAAAAAATCGATGAACTACAATTCAAAGAAGATTTTCAAGGTTGCCGATCATTAAAAAAAAATGACAGTTCACCTTAAGCCCCTTTAAAAATGGGATGTTGCGGGCTGTAAGGTTGTGTATGCTCTTGTTGATCAAAATTAACCCAAAATACCGTTAAAATAGTATCTTTGCAACTAATTCAAGAAACATGAAGGTTTTTTTGTTCATACTTACGGTACTGGCCGTTTCAACTTTCGTATTCCCACAGGGCAAATTAGATCGAGTACTTAAAAATCTCAATTCTGAAAGTGTACCTTATATATATGTAAAGGATCTGACTGCCAAAGAAGATATTGTAGATATTGTACTATTGGACACACGCAAAAAAGATGAATTTGAAGTAAGCCATCTTAAAAATGCGGTCTGGGTAGGGTATAAATCATTTGAAGAAGAAACCGTAAATGCCCTGGTTCAAGATAAAGATACGCCCATAATCGTGTACTGCTCGATTGGGGCTCGTTCTGAAGACATTGGTGAAAAATTAATAAAGGTGGGCTACACCAACGTAAAAAACCTGTACGGTGGTATTTTTGAATGGAAAAACCAAGGCAAAGAGGTATATAACAACAGTGCCGTCGAAACTGATAGCGTACATGCCTTTAACAAGCATTGGGGCAAATTATTGAACAAAGGCATAAAAGTCTACAGTAAAAAAAGGATTGAGTAAACGAAAATCAACAACCTCGACCCCGAGTACTCGGGGGTACGAGGTATGCTTCCGAAAAAAACATTTGTGATTTCGAGGCCCGTTCGACCGGCTCGGGAAATTAAACCCTCAATGAGGGATTAAAAAACCGAACTCGGCTTATGCAATTATTATTTTCAAAGCGACAAATACCTAAACCTTTAGATCAATATTATGGGCATCGTCCCTCCCCAGAAAAAAAGCAAAGAGGCCGCCACGGTAAATTACCATAACCTGGCCTCTGAAAACCTGCTCTTGATTTTTACGCGGAATCCTGAATTGGGAAAATGTAAAACTCGATTGGCAGCCACAGTTGGTGATGAAAGCGCTTTGGACATCTATAAATTTCTACTGAACCATACCGTATCGATTACCAAAGACGTGAATGCCGCCAAACAAACCTGGTACTCGGTGAAAATACGCAAAGATGATATCTGGCACAGCTCCTTTTTCGATAAGAGACTTCAACAAGGTTCGGATCTGGGCATTCGTATGGCCAACGCTTTTCAAGAAGGTTTTACCTCAAAACATGAACGCATCATTATTATCGGCAGTGATATGTACGACCTCAGCAAAGCGGATATTGAAAAAGCCTTCGATATATTGAAAACCAAAGATTTTGTCATCGGCCCGGCAGAAGATGGCGGTTATTATCTTCTAGGGATGAAAATTTTCAAGGCCAATATATTCTATAATAAAAGCTGGGGTACAAATACGGTACTTCGAGATACCCTAAACGATTTAAAAGAAGAAGACGTACATTTGTTAGAGGAAAGAAACGATGTAGATATGTATGAGGATATTGCAGGGATAGATGCTTTCCGACCTTTTTTAAAACACCTTGAAAAATGAGAAAGAAAGAACTTGACGAATCTACCGCTTATTTAAAAAACAAGGGCTTTGATGCCCCTGAAATAGGCATCGTTCTCGGTACGGGCTTGGGTAAATTGGCAGAAGAAATCGAAGGGCCCATAGAGGCGCACTACAACCAAATTCCTTTCTTTCCGTTGGCCACGGTAGAGTTTCATACAGGAAAATTGATTTATGGCACCCTGTCTGGCAAAAAAACAGTGGTCATGCAAGGGCGCTTCCATTTTTATGAAGGTTATGATCTATTGGATGTCACATACCCAATTCGTGTGATGCACCAATTGGGAATAAAAAATCTATTTATCTCAAATGCGGCAGGGGCAATTAACCTCGATTATAAAAAAGGGGAAATGATGCTCATAGAAGATCATATCAACCTTCAAGGAGGTTCGCCCTTAGCCTTTAAAAATGTAGCGGAATACGGTGATCGCTTTGTTGATATGGCCGAACCCTACGATGTCAATATGCGTAATAAAATTTCGGCAATTGCCAAAAGAGAGAACATTGCTCTGCAAAAAGGCGTATACGCTTCAGTAATCGGCCCACAGTTGGAAACCAAGGCAGAATACCGTATGCTGAAAATTCTCGGGGCCGATGCCGTGGGTATGAGCACCGTACCCGAAGTAATTGTTGCCAATCATTTACGACTACCTATAATAGCGGTATCGGTATTGACCGATGAATGTGATCCAAATAACCTGAAAGCTGTTGATATTCAAGAAATTATCGAAATTGCGGGAAACACCGAACCCAAAATGATCAAACTGTTCAAAGAATTAATAAAACAATTATGAGTTATCTAGAAGCTACGAACGATCTTTACAAAGAAGCTGCCCTGACCCCTGATGTTGGTCTATGCTGTACCACTAACCCCATTTGGCAATTTCCAGGGCTATCGATACCCAAAATAATGCAGGAGATGAACTATGGCTGTGGTAGTACGGTCTCTGCCCAAGATTTGACGAATAACCCAAAAGTACTTTACGTAGGGGTTGGGGGCGGAATGGAACTGTTGCAATTTTCTTATTTCTCAAGACAAAAAGGCGGCGTTACCGGTGTTGATGTGGTTGATGAAATGTTAGAGGCATCGCAAAAAAACTTTAAAATAGCCGAAGAGGAGAACGATTGGTTCAAAAGCGAATTCGTAAATCTGGTAAAAGGCGATGCATTGAACCTTCCGGTGGAAGATGGGAGTATTGACGTTGCCGCACAAAACTGTCTTTTCAATATTTTTAAGGTCGAAGATCTGAAAAAGGCCATCGCAGAAATGTACCGTGTTCTAAAGCCCCATGGGCGTCTGGTAATGAGCGACCCTACCTGTGAGCAACCCATGAACGAAACCCTTAGAAACGACGATAGGTTGCGCGCCCTTTGCCTCAGCGGAAGCATCCCTATCAAAGACTATGTTAAAGCATTGACCGATGCGGGCTTTGGCACCATAGAGATCAGGGCGAGAAAATCATATCGGGTATTATCGCCCAACCATTACCCTACCGATGAACTGATATTTATCGAATCAATAGAAATTGCCGCCATCAAAGACCCTATGCAAGACGATGGCCCCTGTATATTTACGGGCAAAACAGCAATCTATTATGGTGACAAAGAATACTTCGATGATAAAAAAGGCCATGTTCTGATGCAGAACCAACCTTTGGCAATATGTGATAAAACCGCCGCTGCCCTGAGCAAGGAAAACGAGCAGATACATATTAGCGAGAGTACCTGGCACTATAATGGTGGAGGCTGTTGTTAATTCGTATCAAACTAATCAATTAGGGTCTGGCTTCGTAAGCCGGACCCTAATTGATTATGCCCTATAGTAAGTAATATGGGCCTATCTCGTCAAAAGAAAAAACAACACCAAAACCAACTTATGGGCTCAGTATTCATCCTACTTTTTATTGCCGCTTGTTTCTTGGCGTACAGCAACGGGGCCAATGACAATTTTAAGGGGGTTGCAACTCTTTTCGGCAGTGGTACCACTAACTACAAAAAGGCCATTGGCTGGGCGACCATAACCACCTTCGCAGGTTCGGTGACCGCTATTTTTTTGGCAGAAGAATTGGTAAAGAATTTTTCGGGAAAAGGTCTGGTACCGAATGAATTGATATTAAGTCCGAATTTTGCCATTGCTTTAGGGGCTGCCAGTACGGTTTTTCTAGCAACACGTATAGGTATGCCGATCTCAACGACCCATAGTTTGGTTGGCGCACTTTTTGGCGCCGGTGTCATGGCAGTGGGTGCCGATTTTAATTTTCT
>JAJRSY010000249.1 GCA_024278565.1 Bacteroidota bacterium | reverse complement strand
CATAGGCACGATTTTTAAGGTTAGACATTGTTTAGAGATTCTGTTTGTCCTGGTTGCAGGGGTTTTTTATCGTTGCTTTTCATCAAAAAATCGAATGCAATGCAAAAAAACACCTGGGCAAGAACTGTCAAAACAAGTGCTCGGCACTTATTTTATTGGTGTTTTGTATCAAAAACGGAAGGTTTTCGCTAAAGTAAAAAAAAAAAAAAACGAATACAGCAAGGAAAAACCTTATAAATTCTGGGGTTTTCGTTTGTTTTGGTAAGATTTAACATAAAGTTAACAATTCTTGATGGCCGGTCTTTTAGTTGTGGGTACTTTTCACTGGTTTTATCAATGCACTTTTAGAGACTGTTTTGAAATATGCCATTAGTTCCGAGACTTCGGAGGTTAAGCATAGCTGGGCTACGGTTCATCCCGAATTCTTGGGATTAACGACGCCCGCCCGTGCCCGTGCCGTTCAGGCGGGCTGGTTTTGTCGGGCTGGCGTTCGGGCGGGTTATGCGCAAACCCGCCTGCCGGACGGGCAGGAAGAAGCTATACCTGCCTGGCCGGCAGGCAGGAGAAAATAATCGAGATATTTCAAAACAGTCTCTTTAGGTACAAAAACCGCTAAGCTGATGATGCGTGTATGATTATAAAAATATAGATAGTTGCCGTGCGGTATCAGGATATTATCTTTCGTTTGTAGTATTCGTGCAATTGTTGCGGCCCGGCTCCTAGATAGTTTTTTAAATGCATCACTCCAAAATGGTATTGCAGTCTTATCATTCCCTTTTCCTCATACTTTCTGGCCGAGGTCTTTACTTCTTGCTGAATTATTTTGAAAGTTGTCTTTTGGTATATGCGCCCTATAAATTCATTATCCTCATAAACGATATAATTTTCATTGAATCCGTTTGTACTTACGAATAGCTTATTGGTGATAAAAAGCGATTGATCCCCACCACGGCATATTTTATGGTTCAACCGCGTGAACCATGCAAAGAATTTCAGAAAACGGCTATCACTGTCAAAACGCATTTGAAAACAGCCTACGTCATGCCCTTTTTGTATGACGTTCAAGATGCTTTGGTCAAAACCTTTCGGGGGAAGAGTGTCTGCATGTAAAAAATAGAGTACTTCGCCTTTGGCGTGTTGCGCCCCAAGGTTCATCTGTTTTGCCCTGCCCTTTTTAGAAGGGAGTACTGTGATCTTATGGCTCAATACGATTGTGGGGGTGTTATCGGTACTGCCCCCGTCAACCACGAGAATTTCACAAATATTGGTATTCGTACTATTGCTTTTTAAATAGGTCAATAGTTTTGAAATACGGGTTTCCTCATTAAAAACTGGGATTATAATGCTTATTTGGAGCGTATTTTGTCTCATTTATCTTTATTCGTATTTAAGATATTTGCTAGCATTGGGTTGTGATTTGTTGGTGTTGTTCTTAATCATCCATTATCAATTTACAAAATGACTTCGAGTAATTTAAAAAACAATGCACTTGCCAGAGCAGCTATGGGAAGTGTCAATACCCATGATAGTATAATTCTCGAAACCATCTTTATATCTGATTTTTTGGTGACCGTACCAATACCGAATATAGACCCTACCGAGACATGTGTTGTGGAGACGGCTGGCAGTGGTAACCAATAGCCCGGTAATCATGTTTGCGGTAAACCCCTGGCCGGGGTTCATGGGTGTTATTTTTTTGCTCATGGTAATCCCAACTTTTTTAGCATTGACGATTCCGCCAATGGCCATAACTAACGCTATGGCGATCATTCCCCATTTGATGTCCATAGTATTGATTATAAGTAGGAGACCCACAATTTTAGGGGTATCGTTCAGACCCCTTGCAAAACTTACTACTCCTGCGCTAAGAAAATGGAGTCCGTCCAATATTTTCTGGGTCGTGATACCCAGTACTTGTCCGTTATAGGCTTGAAAAGGCTGGTTCTTTGAAGAGGTGCTTAATTTGATACCGGCCGTAGCAGTTGTTTTTGCTTCCGTTTGTTCAAAAGAAATAGCATCACTTTTTGTAATGCCCATGCGTTTTCTAAAAAACCTAAAAATAAGATAGGCGATAAGGCTAAATATGGCCGCCATCAATGGACTTACGATCAAAGGCATTAAAAAGGTCTTGCCTAGTTTTAGAAAATTAAAATCGGCACCCACTGCCATGACACCGGCGCCAAAAAGTGCGCCAACCAAACTATGGGTCGTTGAGATCGGCATACCTATACGTGTTGCTAGAAAAACCGTACTGGCAGCCCCTAAGGCAATGGCAATGGCAAAATTCGGACTTAATATCAATTCATTCGGTACCAGACCTTTTCCCGAAAAATTCTTTACCAGTTCTTCTGCCAAAAAAATAGCGGTCACCGAACCTGCGAAGGTGGTTATGGTCGCCCAGCCAATGGCCTTTTTGTAGTTAGTGGTACCACTACCGAAAAGAGTTGCAACCCCCTTAAAATTGTCATTGGCCCCGTTGCTGTACGCCAAGAAACAAGCGGCAATAAAAAGGAGGATGAATACTGAGCCCATAGTTGGTTTTGGTGTTGTTTTTTCTTTTGACGAGATAGGCCCATATTACTTACTATAGGGCATAATCAATTAGGGTCCGGCTTACGAAGCCAGACCCTAATTGATTAGTTTGATACGAATTAACAACAGCCTCCACCATT
>JAJRSY010000248.1 GCA_024278565.1 Bacteroidota bacterium | reverse complement strand
TAATGCACTTTCTGCACTATAGTACCTTTTTCTAACACCAAAATACCAGGATTTGAACGAACTATGGTCTTTAAAGCGGTCTCATCAGTAAAATAAAACTCAAAGTCCAATTTATAACTAGTCAACAGTTTTTGGGTTTGTTCGTTGTTCGAGGCCGATACGCCAATTACCTTATATCCGTTTTTAATGGCCATATCGGTGGTCTTCTTGATTTCAGTGTAAATGCCAAAATTGGTCTTTCGTAGATCATAAGAAACTACCATGACCAATTTGGGTTCTTGCAGCAATACCGAGGCAAAATCCTCCCCGTTCTGTTCTATGGTGAAATCATGTATAGGTGGCTCGTACCCTTTTTGGATCTCTGTGGTTTTCACATCGATAAAATCGCCCGCTACACTAGGGTAGTCACCATTGGTTACTATAATAACCTCTTCACCGTTCTTATCGAATTTCCATGCATATTCAAAAACGGACTGTGGGGCACCTTCTGGCACGTTCATACCAGCTTCGATATTGGCACCGATTTTATAGGGTCTGAAATCAACGACAGGCAAATGGTTCAATACGTGATTTGCATAAAGACCTGAAAGCACCAAAGCAATCACGGTAATAATGCGTTTTGTGGTAGGCCCGAAGATAGAAGTGATATGTTTTCTTCCGAAAAAAAGAATGAGAATCAGCACCAAAAGCACAAGGTCTTTTGTAAAAGACTGCCATGGGGTCAATTTTATGGCATCGCCAAAACAACCGCAATCGGTCACCTTATTGAAATAGGCGGAGTAAAATGTCAAAAACGTAAAGCCAACGGTCATCAACAATAAACTCCAAATTGTGAACTTCACACGAAAGCCGACCAACAGCATCACACCCAGTAACACTTCTAAAATAACAACGATTATTGATATGGTCAGGGCATGGGGCTCAAAAAAAGGCAGATCCAAAACACCTTGGCTAAAATACTCCTCAAGTTTGAAAGAGAAACCGACCGGATCGTTAAGTTTTATAAACCCACTGATGATGAACAAGGCACCAACGAAAATCCTACTAAAACCTACCAAGTATTTCATAAACTTATTTTTCATTCAAATGTATCATCGCAAAAACAGCATAATTCACCATATCTTGGTAATTGGCAGCAATACCTTCGCTGACCAAGGTCTTTCCTTCGTTATCCTCGATCTGCTTTACACGCAGCAATTTTTGAAGAATAAGATCGGTCAATGAACTTACCCTCATATCGCGCCAAGCTTCGCCATAATCATGGTTTTTATCCTCCATCAAGGCTTTTGTTTCAAAAATATGTTTATCAAAAAGTGTGATTGCCTCTTTGGCAGAAAGATTGGGCTGTTCGGCAATGCCCATTTCCAATTGGATCAATGCCATTATCGAATAATTAATGATGCCAATAAACTCTGACTGTTCACCCTCATCTACCTTTCTTACCTCATTTTCTTGAAGACTACGGATGCGCTGGGCTTTGATAAAAATTTGATCGGTAAGTGATGGCAATCTTAATATACGCCAAGCACTGCCATAATCTTTCATCTTTTTTTGAAACAAATCACGACATATTTTAATGACATTATCATATTGTTCAGAGGTGTGTTGCATGAATATTTCGCTAATTTGCGTAAATTTCGTTTAAAATTATGTGAATGTCAAAGTTCATCTACATTACTTATCTGAGCAAACATGATAATTCTGATTTTTAACCCTATAATTCTATATGACAATCAATTGCAAAGGCAGCTTAATCGATTTGGGAAATCCAAAAGTAATGGGAATTCTGAATATCACTCCAGATTCTTTTTTTGATGGAGGGAGATATACCGACCGGAAATCGATTTTACTACAAACAGAAAAAATGCTGACCGAAGGTGCAACCTTCATCGATGTTGGTGCATATAGTTCACGGCCCAGTGCAAAGACCGTTACGGAAGAGGATGAACTGAAACGAATTGTTCCGATGGTGGAACTGCTATTGACCGAATTCCCAGATGTTCTCTTGTCGATAGATACGTTTCGAAGCAGAACGGCGGCAAATTGTCTGGAAGCAGGAGCTGCACTTATAAACGATATTTCTGCGGGCCTGTTTGACAAGAATATGTTAGAGACCATTGCCAAATACAAAGTGCCATATATTATGATGCACATGAAGGGCACACCCCGGACCATGCAACAAAAAACCAACTATGACGATTTGTTGGGCGATATTATATACTATTTTTCTGAACGAACCTCAAGCGCCAGAGCTATGGGAATACACGATATAATTATCGATCCCGGTTTTGGCTTTGCAAAAACCCTGAACCAAAATCACGAGCTTCTTCAAAAACTGAACTTGTTCAAAACCCTGAACCTGCCACTGCTTGCAGGTCTCAGCAGAAAATCAATGATCTACAAGGTGTTGGGCACAAATGCCGAATCAGCTTTAAACGGTACCACGGCCCTGAACATGGTCGCCCTTTCTAAAGGGGCAACTATTTTACGGGTACACGATACAAAAGAAGCAATGGAATGTATCAAACTATCTGAACACTTAATAAACCAGGGCAAACGCATCTAAATTTTTTAAAATCAGGTGTATTTCACATCTCATCGCTGTATAACAGGAGTTGTTTTTCGATTTAGCTCGAAAATAAGTCTGGTTGAAGGCTGAACTTAGCTTGTGGTCTCCCTCTTATTTTCTTTGCCCCTTCTTCTACCTGATTGCAGACATAGTCGAGGGTTGGGTAAAAAGATGGACAAATCCTTATTTTCTCCACGAAATTGGAAAAGGCATGTTTCTTCTTGGCGATTGTCCTGACGATGAGCTGAAGCAGCAGATAGGTTGTCAATGCAATGTATACCTGCCGGTAGGCAGGTTGATCGTAATCTTTATATCGGCTACAGCCTTTGTCACTTTTGTGTTGTGCGGTGCTGCGAGAAAAAATCTACCTAGGTACTAAATCCAAGATTTGGCGAAGTAGTGGAGTATTTGTGTTTTTAGTGCGCTTGTAGAGTCCCATCAAATGTATTTAAAGTTGGCAAACCAAAAATACGGGGTTCTCAGGCTATTTTTAATTCACGACTTTCGGATAGTTGTAACATTTTTTATATAAACTAACATTTTTAGATGCGTTTGCCCTGCTTAATAAACCTACCTTGAATTTTTGTTCATCTATTTTTCATAATTTTACCAAAACGGCACCAATTTGGATTTTTTGAATTTTATCGAACTTAAGATTACCGACCTCATCGATATTGTCTTGGTCGCCATACTCCTCTACTATATTTATAAACTGGTGCGTGGTTCGGTAGCCATCAATATTTTTATTGGAATCGTTATTGTCTGGGGTTTTTGGAAATTGACCGAACTTTTGGGTATGGAAATGATCAGCAGTATGGTAGGAGCCTTCATGCAAGTAGGCTTGATAGCCTTGATTATTGTTTTTCAGCAAGAAATACGGAAATTTTTATTAATGATCGGGTCTACCAATTTTGCCAACAAACGCAACTTTCTAAAGCGTTTTAAATTTCTAGGTCAAGAGGGGCTTTCGACCAGTCTTAATGTTGATGCCATATTGAATGCATGCCAGAACATGGCAACTACCCAAACAGGGGCACTTTTTGTTATCGAACGTTCAAATTCACTTGATTTTATCAAATCATCAGGTGACAAAATGTATATTGAAATCACCCAACCCATCATAGAAAGTATATTTTTTAAGAACAGCCCTCTACATGATGGCGCTGTGGTAATTGCAAACAACTATATTGTGGCCACCCGTGTTATTTTGCCCGTATCGAACGAACGGAATATTCCCTTACATTTCGGGTTACGCCATAGGGCGGCAGTGGGCATTACCGAAAAAACCGATGCCTTGGCCCTAGTGGTGAGTGAAGAAACAGGCAAGGTCTCTTACATCAAACATGGCGAGTTTGTTTCGTTCAAAAATCTGACCGAATTATCATCGATTCTGAAAGAAGACCTGATATAATCACTACCTATGGAATGCAAAAATTGCCAACTGACCATGGCCGATTTGCAAAACTATTGCAGTAGTTGTGGGGCAAAGGTTATTCGCAACCGACTCACTTTTAAGAATCTGTGACATGAGTTTACAGAACGTTTTTTCAACGTTGACAATACTTTTATACGAACATTCTGGCATCTTTTCACCAAACCTCAGCTTGTCATTAGAGGTTATTTAGATGGTGTACGCAAAAAATACTTAATTCCGATTAGTTATTTGGGATTGCCTTGGCCTTATCAGGATTATCTATTTTTTTGATGCGAAAGTTTTTTTGGGATGATCTAATTCTTGCAAGTATACAAACTCAAGATGGAGCTGACCCAGAAACCATGGAGAAAATAATGGGATTCACTTTTGATTTCAATTCTTTCTTCTTCCTACTGTACATACCTATGTTGGCTCTACCCGCTTTTATCATCTTCAATAAGAACAAATTCAATCTTTCTGAATATATGCTGACTTTTATACTCCTGCCAAATAAAAATTCGGGAGAATCAAGGCGGGGATTTTTTTCCGTACCAAGGCAGGGCGGAGCGTTAAGAAAATGTCTTGTAGACATTTTTAGCACGACAAAGCGAGAGCTTTGGGCGAGACGGAGCGTGGATGCCAGATGGCGCATTGGCAAGGCATAGCCGTAGCTACGGTGATAAATTTTAACGTAGGTATGGGGAAAAAGACCAAGCCTGCCGGCAGGCAGGTTGAAATTTCGGGTTTCTATTTGGCAGGGGTATATCTACGTAATGTCACATTTTAGTATCGTATCATTCTTTATTACCTTAGATTCTACTTGTCTTTGTTCCGACCATTTATATGTCAACATTTTTATTGTTGTATTCTTTTATGTTCATTTACAGCCTATATGTACTTCAAAAAATGAATCGATTTAAAACACCCTCTTTGATTTTTAGTTCGGGCTTATGTACTATTTGTTTTTTGTGTTATAATATTAGTTCTATTAGCAGGAGCATTGGTATTTGGGGATCTTAATTTACAAGATTTCGCACCAAAGAAATAAAAACAAACTCAAGCTACTTCATCAACCATAAACTGAGCCTCGTAAAGTTTACTGTAATACCCACCTTGTTGAAGTAACTCTTTGTGGGTACCTGTTTCTACTATTTTACCAGCATCCATCACCAAAATTTTATCGGCTTTTTTAATTGTTGCCAAGCGGTGCGCTATAATAATCGATGTGCGCCCCTCGGCAATCTTTTCGGTAGCATTTTGTATCAATTGTTCAGAATAGGTATCTATTGAAGAAGTGGCCTCGTCTAAAATCAAAATACTGGGGTTGCTCACGTACGCCCTTAGAAAAGCAATCAATTGCCGTTGACCACTTGAGAGCATCGTACCCCGCTCTTTCACATTGTACTGATATCCTTCGGAAAGACTATTTATAAATTCATCGACCCCTATTTGTTTGGCGGCCTCTTCGATCATCGATAAGCTAATGGATGCATCTTTTAAAGAAATATTATTGGCAATGGTATCGGCAAAAAGGAAAACATCTTGTAAAACAACGGCAATCCGCTTTCTTAATGAGGCCAACCTATACTCTTTTATATCAATACCATCAACGAAAATGCTTCCGGAATTAATTTCGTAAAAACGGCTCAACAGATTGACAATGGTAGATTTTCCAGCACCTGTGGCTCCGACGATAGCAATGGTTTCCCCTGCCTTCACCTCGAACGAAATACCATGCAAAACCTCCTCTTCCTCTAAATACCCAAACCGTACTTCCGAGAATTTGATATCGCCCTTAATAACGTCCTTTACGATAGTGCCATTATCTTCAATACTGCTTTGGGTGTCCAAAATTTTAAAAACCCTGTTGGCAGCTACCATTCCCATTTGTAAAGTATTGAACTTATCGGCGATTTGACGCAGGGGTCTGAACAACAGATCAATGAGCATGATGAAAGCGAAAATCGTTCCAAACTCCTCCTTTCCCAAATTTGAGATGTTCTGAAATCCACCGTACCAAACAATTAATCCGACCGCTATCGATGAGACGATTTCAGCTATGGGAAAAAAAATGGAATTGTACCAAACCGTTTTCAACCAAGCGTTTTGGTGTTTTTCATTGATTGCCCTGAACTTGCCACTTTCTATTTTTTCACGCGTAAACAACTGTACTATTTTCATTCCCGTAATACGCTCTTGTACAAAAGAATTTAAACCCGACACTTGCTCACGTACCTCGGTAAAGGCCACTTTCATCGCTTTTTGGAACAAACGTGTTGCATATAGGATTACCGGTAAGATTGCAAAGACCAACAGGGCCAATCGCCAGTTGATAACTAGCATAACCACAGCGGCCACCAACATTTTTAACAGGTCTGCCACGATCACAAAAAACCCCTGACTGAATATCTCACCGATTCGCTGCATATCAGCTACCGCACGGGTAACCAAAACACCAAGTGAAGAGTTGTCAAAATACTTCATTCGAAACCCCAACATATGGCTAAAAAGATTTACCCGAATATCTTTGATCACCGATTCACCCAACCAATTGGCATAATAGTTAAATGCCAATTGGCTGACCACCTGACCCAAAAGCACGCCCAACATGGCAAGGGTCAACCACAACAACTTACCCGCATCGCCCATTTTTATGGCACCATCAATAATTTCACGGAGAAGTATTGGTGTCAATACAGCAAAGGCAGAGATTAAAGTTGCCGCCAAGGCCACCACATAAAAGGTAATTCGGTAAGGGCGGGTATGCGCCATCAAACGTTTGAACAAACGTGTATCAAATGCTTTTCCCGAATCTTTATCCATGCTTTTCAAAAATGGTTTTGGGGTAAGTAACCCTGATCAAATATAATCCTTTTGCTGGTACAGAAGTACCTGCCCCTGCCCTATTCTTGCCAATTATGATGGCTTTAACATCGTCGACTGTTGACTTGCCCGTACCCACATCCAACAAGGTGCCCACAATAGATCTGACCATATTGCGCAAGAAACGATCTGCGGTTATGGTGAACACCAATACTGCCTCTTCTTTGATCCATGCTGCTTCTTTAATAACACACTTATAGGTATAGACATCGGTTTTGGATTTCGAAAAACATTCAAAATCGTTGTATTCTAACAAAAGGAAAGCGGCCTTGTTCATGTTATCCACATCCAACGAATGTTTTACATAGTGGGCCGAATCTGAATAAAACGGATTTTTTTCTTGAACGATCAAGTACTCATAAGTTCTCTCCAAAGCATCAAAACGTGCATGTGCCTTTGGTGTTACCTTAAAAATTTGCTGTATGGCTATATCATCTGGCAAAAATGAATTTAAACGGTATACCAAATTCTCGAGACCCTCAATTTCATCGGTTTCAAAATGTGCGAACATTTGTTTGGCATGGACCCCCGTATCGGTACGACCGGCACCGACCAGTGCTATAGGCCCACGTAAAAGGGTAGTAAACGCTCCCTCAAGTACTTGTTGTACGGTTATTGCGTTAGGTTGGTTTTGCCAACCGTGGTAATCTTTACCTACATAAGAAAATTGAACAAAATATTTCAAGAGGATTCTTTAGTTTTGAGGGTACAAAGATAATGAACTCGTCTTGAGTTCAATTAAAAGTTGGGTTAGAAGATGGAAGTTGGGAATTCTAGAACCAAACCTTTAATTTCGAAAACGAAACAAAAGCATAGCACAAAAAATGACCAGAATACTGCTTCTTTCAGATACACACTCGCATATTGATGATGCCATTCTCAAATATGCCAAACAAGCTGACGAGATATGGCATGCTGGCGATATTGGTCAATTGACGGTAACCGATGCCTTGGCAAAACTGAAACCCCTTCGTGGGGTCTATGGCAATATCGACGATCATATTATTCAAAAAGAGTTTCCATTGAACAATAGGTTCATTTGCGAGGGTGTTGATGTTTTGATGACCCATATTGGTGGTTACCCTCCTAAATACAATAGCAGAACCCGAAAGGAGATTCAGACTAACCCGCCTAAATTGTTCATTTCTGGGCATTCACATATTTTAAAGGTCATGTGGGATAAAAAGCTGGGCGTGCTACATATGAACCCAGGCGCCTGTGGCAAATACGGGATTCATACGGTAAGAACCATGTTACGGTTTGTGATAGATAAATCGGAAATCAAAGACTTAGAGGTCGTGGAATTGGGGAAAAGAGGTCAATAACCAACCTAACATCAATGCCGATAGTATTTTGGTGTAAAAAAAAACCCGGGAACAACCCCGGGTTTCACGCACTAATACTACTAAGATGTTAGGTTCAACGCAAACGATCCACAGATTTTACAAGATCTTCATCCTTCTTAATGGCCCTGTTGGCCAGGACCAATAAAACGATAGAAAATACAGGAATGAGCATCCCAATACCCTTCTCAGAGACCAAGGCCTCTCCAGATAAGTTTAGGGACCGGTAAACGAAAAATCCTAGTAAAAAAAGATTCAATATCATATTCAATCTGTTCACCACAAATTGATTTTTTCTATTCTTGTACAATACTATGGCGACAATCGCCAAAGCGGCCATCACATAAAACGCAACGGAAATAAAAACATCGTTACGGGCAAAAAATTCGTTTCCATCCGCATCTGACCACAACCTGGCCCATATAGGAAGAACGCCCCCCAATACCCCAACTACGAACAAATATATGGTCTGTATTCTTTGAACCATTGCCACTTTAACAATTAGTATTGCAAAAATACGTGTCTTTTTAAAAATTATAAGGACATTAATGAAAATAATTTGTATCATTGCCCCGTTATTAGTAATAACACTTACCAATTAGGGATATCTTTCCCACTTAAAGTACCCAATTGACAATACACTTCTTTTAAAAAATATATTCTTTACCATACACCTATAATTTATATCTATTTAATGTTTGAGATTTCAGATTTAAAATCAAAAAAGCTTCCTGAGCTTCAGGAAATTGCCAAGGGTTTAAACGTACCCAAATACAAAACCCAAAAAAAACTTGATCTAGTCTATCAAATATTGGATCTTCAGGCAACCGATCCGAAGGCAACTGCAGAAGTTTCAACAAAGGCAGATGAAGGAAAAGAACAAAAAAAACCTAAACCTAGGCCACGGCCCAGACCAAGAGCTAAGGTAGAAAAACAAGAAACTGCAACTACAGAAGAAAATGCCCCTAAGACTGAGGAAAAAAGGCCCCGACCAAGACCAAGGCCCCAAACTTCGAATGACGGAAACGGAAAAAGGGAACATCAAAAAAACACCTCCCAGCATAAAAACCAAAACACCCCCCCCCAACACCAGAGAAATAGAGAGGAAAAAAACAACAATTTTGACAAAGATCTGAAAAACCGGTACAAAGAGCCCGAGTTTGAATTTGACAGCATTATTGAGAGTGAAGGAGTATTGGATATCATGCAAGATGGTTATGGTTTTTTACGATCTTCAGATTACAACTATTTGTCCTCACCAGATGATATTTATGTATCACAATCGCAAATACGTTTATTTGGATTAAAAACAGGAGATACCGTATTAGGAAATATACGACCACCAAAGGAAGGTGAAAAGTATTTTCCACTTATTAAAGTGAATAAAATAAATGGTATTGACCCTCAGATTGTAAGGGATCGAGTTTCATTTGAACATTTGACTCCTTTGTTTCCAGAAGAAAAATTCAACTTATCAGAACGTCAAAGCACCATCTCAACACGAATTATAGATTTGTTCTCACCCATAGGAAAAGGGCAAAGGGGCATGATCGTTTCACAGCCCAAAACGGGTAAGACAATGTTGTTGAAGGATATTGCCAACGGTATTGCCGCCAATCACCCTGAGGTATATCAAATTATCTTATTGATCGATGAACGCCCTGAGGAGGTTACCGACATGCAACGTAATGTACGCGGTGAGGTAGTGGCATCTACCTTTGACAAGGAGGCGACCGAACATGTTCGTATTGCGAACATTGTTCTTGAAAAAGCAAAACGATTGGTTGAATGTGGCCATGATGTTGTTATATTATTAGATTCTATAACCCGATTGGCAAGAGCATACAACACCGTACAACCAGCTTCAGGTAAAGTATTGAGTGGTGGTGTTGATTCAAATGCGCTTCATAAACCAAAACGTTTCTTTGGGGCGGCACGTAATATAGAAGGTGGCGGCTCACTATCGATTATTGCAACGGCCCTTACCGATACAGGTTCTAAAATGGATGAGGTGATTTTTGAGGAATTCAAAGGTACCGGTAATATGGAACTTCAATTGGATCGTAAAATATCGAACCGAAGAATTTTCCCTGCTATTGATCTTACTTCATCAAGTACCAGAAGAGATGATCTCTTATTAGATGAGGCTACAATACAACGTATGTGGATCATGCGAAAATACCTCGCTGACATGAACCCTGTTGAAGCAATGGAGTTTATTGAGCAACGCTTTAAACAAACAAAAAGCAATGAAGAGTTTTTATTGACCATGAACCAGTAACAACTTTTTTAGTAACATTTCAAAAACACCGACAATCAAATGATTGTCGGTGTTTTTTTTGTTTTCCTTATTAACCCTACTCAAATTAATCACTAAAAACATTGAGATTGGCCTTTTTTAAATATCTTTGGTATTGCAAGAATACCTCTTCCCCCCTCTTTTTTTGCGAGTAACATAAAAACCTTAAAATCTTAGCTATCATGAAAAATACAAAAAAACCTTTGTACAGGTTTACAGTTCTTTCTATTCTAGTACTTAGTATTTCAAGCTGTTGGGAAGACGGAAAACAAAAACCCGATGAAGATGATACACAACCCATTGTAGAGGCTCCAAAACAGGTGATTATTCCAATAGAGGAAGCAAAAACCGCCTACGAAACCTATGGAAAAAGAAGGCTGCCTTTAATACAACGGTACGAAGACTCGATCAATCGCAACAGGTACTACGGCAAAACAAAACAGCAGCACATACAACAAAATAAAAATAATGATGGTGATCAAGCCAATGAAGCACCAGCCCCTTTTGATGTTGCAAGATATGTATACTACGATTACAAGACCATAAAACAATATATGGCCTATATCGAACAAGAAGCTAAATTGGCCGGAGTAGAGATATCTACTTTGCGGTTTTATTTTTCCAACTATCCAGACGAAACTTATTTTCCGAAGAGTAAGGATTCTATTTTGCACCCGAGACAAAATTCACTCTTGATTTCTCCTACCATAAAAAAAGGAGATGGTGACTTCTTGTTCTATATTGACGATACGAATAAAGAAGACCCCAAAGCTGTAATTCTCGACTCTGGTTTTGGTCGAATGAAAGGTATTGAAACGGGGTTTGTAAATCCTAAAAACAATAGAACCTACGCTTCTTTTATACCTAGCCCACCAAATTCAAAACCCAATACAACCGCACTATTGCCCTATCAAAACGGAAAAAGCTTGACCTCGAACAGGGGTAACGGAGCTCCACCGCCCTATGAGCAATAGTCTTTTTTGAATAATCTACTTATTATTACCAAGTTAGGTGATCGAGTTTCTAAAAAATAATTATTTCATCCTGTTTTACGGAGTAGCATTGGTAATTTCCGTACTACGCTATCGCTGGTATTTTGATGGTGTTCTGAAATACTTTCCGATGGTAATTGGCTATGCCCTATTGTCAGAAATACTTGGATACTTTATTCTTAAATATGAGAGCTTTCAAATTATTTATAATTACAAATACCCTTTTACGAATAATTTTATCTTCAACATTTTTGACATCGTTTTCTTTTTATATTTCTATTACGTATTCTGGCGGGTCGTAACCAATCAGAAATCCAAGACTTTTATTAAATATGGAACTGTTCTTTTTGTTATTGCCAGCTTTATCAATCCTTTTTTTCAAGATATACTCCTCTTCGCCCAAGTCTATGCAATTGCGGTCGGTTCATTGGTTCTTATCATTTGTAGCTTGTTTTATTTAAAACAAGTTCATTCGGGTAATAACAAATATGTTTTGTTGAAATGGATCAGTATTGGTCTTTTGATTTTTTACTCTTTTTACCCTATAATAATGCTTTCAGGCGGTATAAGCTATGACTTTTATGTGAAATTTCATCTCAACCAGGTACTCAAAGTTTTAATAGTTGGTATGTACCTGTGTTTTATCATCGGATTTCTACAACTGCGCCGCACGCACACTGAACACTCTTTAGATAAACACGGTTAGATCAGCCAAAAACAAGACCTAAAAAAATGCCCCGATGAAATCATCAGGGCATTGCAATCTGTATTGTAGTCTTGTAAATTTATAGTGCAGCTACGTGCTTCGCCAATTTACTTTTAATATTGGCCGCCTTGTTCGAATGAATGATATTGCGCTTTGCCAAACGATCGATCATACTTACAACACTTGGCAACAGAGCCTCAGCATCTTTTTTCTTTTCTTCAGAACGCAATTTTTTCAATGCGCTACGCATTGTTTTATGCTGGTATCGGTTACGCAAGCGCACCGCTTCGTTTCTTCTGATCCTCTTTAATGCCGACTTGTGATTTGCCATTACTTTAATTTAAAATTGATAATGAAAAGTTAAAAATTGATATTCCAATTTATTTAAATTTTCATTTTTAATTAATAACTTTTAATTCATTTCTGTAGTCCGTAGGGGAATCGAACCCCTGTTACCAGGATGAAAACCTGGCGTCCTAACCCCTAGACGAACGGACCAATTTTGCTAAAATCGAGAGGTTGTTTTGGAATTACGATCTTAATCAATTCAAAGACTTCCTAAAAACCAATGCCTAACTCCAACTTATTAGCGGATGCAAAAATACAATTATTTTTAACTATCACAATAATTGGATATTCTTTTTTAATAAAATTCACTAAAAACCAACTACTAAGCACTCAGCGTATTTCGAAGTCAATAAGCCTTTGCGAAAAGAACCCTGTACGACGAAGGTTTTCCCGTCACCATACAACTGCCTTGTTCTTCTTTTACATCAATAGGAATACAGCGAATGGTCGCCTTCGTCTCCTCTTTGATTCTATCTTCGGTTTCAGAAGTTCCATCCCAGTGGGCAGCTATAAAACCTCCCTTATCGTTAAGAACCACTTTGAACTCCTCATAGCTATTCACTTCTGTTATATGCGCATCTCTATGATCGGCTGCTTTTTTATAGATGTTTTTTTGAATATCCTCCATCAAAAATTCAATCTTTGCAACTACCTCGTTCATGGGTACGGTTTCTTTTTCAAGGGTATCCCTTCGGGCGACCTCATAGGTGCCATTTTCCATATCACGTTGGCCAATTGCCAAACGCACGGGTACACCCTTCAGTTCGTATTCATTGAATTTAAAGCCCGGTTTGTGGGTATCCCTATTATCGAACTTGACCGAAATTCCCTTTGACCTCAGCTCCTTGACCAAGGGTTTCACTTTTTCAGAAATAACCTCTAATTGATCCAGCCCTTTGTAAATAGGTACTATAACAACTTGAATAGGTGCCAATTTGGGGGGCAGCACCAAGCCGTTATCATCACTATGGGTCATTATCAAGGCGCCTACCAAACGTGTTGACACTCCCCATGAAGTCGCCCATACATATTCCTTCTTTCCTTCTTTATTGGCAAATTTCACATCGAACGCTTTGGCGAAATTTTGTCCTAAAAAATGCGATGTTCCCGCCTGAAGTGCCTTGCCATCTTGCATCAAAGCTTCGATACAATAGGTTTCCAAAGCACCGGCAAAGCGTTCGCTATCGGTTTTTGTTCCTTTGATTACGGGCATTGCCATATGGTCTTCGGCAAAATCGGCATAAATGTCCAACATCTGTTCTGCTTCCTCGATAGCTTCCTTTTCGGTAGCATGCGCCGTATGCCCTTCTTGCCATAAAAATTCGGCCGTGCGCAAAAAAAGACGGGTACGCATCTCCCAACGTACCACATTTGCCCATTGGTTGATCAGCAGTGGTAGATCGCGATACGATTGGATCCATCTTCTGTAGGCATCCCAAATAATGGTTTCCGATGTTGGCCTTACGATCAGTTCTTCTTCCAACTTGGCATCGGGATCGACTATGATACCGCTTCCGTCTTCTGCGTTCTTTAGTCTGTAATGGGTCACTACGGCACATTCTTTGGCAAACCCCTCAACATGGCTTGCTTCCTTACTTAAATATGATTTGGGAATGAACAATGGAAAATAGGCATTTTCATGGCCCGTTTCCTTGAACATTTTATCCAAGGCGGCCTGCATTTTCTCCCAGATGGCAAACCCGTAAGGTTTAATGATCATACAGCCACGAACCCCCGAGTTTTCGGCCATATCGGCCTTTACAACGAGTTCGTTGTACCATTTGGAATAATCCTCACTTCTCTTCGTTAAATATTTACCCATTTCTATAGTTTGGCACAAAACTTGTGTTAATGATTTCGTAATAGTTCGGTAAAACTAACTATTTTTATAATGTTCAACAATTAAAATTACAACGATGATACAATCCCTACCCCTTCAAAAACTACGTACTGCGGCCTTGTTTTCCGTAGTTGCCTTTTTTGCCGTTTCCTGTGGCTCTTACCAACAGGCCTCGTACTACGACAATGACGGTATATATACTGATGGCAATGCTACCGTTGTAGAAATAGCCCCACAAAACAATCAACAGCCCAAGCAACAGGAGGGCGTTGACGCTTACGGGAATTATTTCGGGCAAAAGGCAGATCAGTACGATCAAATTCTCGATAGCGAGATATTCACTGATGTCGATTCATATTCAAGTGGGGTGGTGAACGACAGTATCAACAGTATCAACGAAGAACAATTGACCGATTATTACAGTGCAGACAATGACTATGCCGGTAACGGGGCATGGGGCGACAACCCTACTGGCGTAAATATCAATATCTACGACAATGGATGGAACAACTGGGGAATGGGAGGCTTTGGTATGGGGGGTTTCGGTATGGGAGGCCCTTGGGGTTGGGGATGGAACAATTGGGGAATGGGAGGATTCAACAACTGGGGCTGGGGTGGCGGATGGAACAACTGGGGAATGGGAGGTTTTGGTATGGGAGGCCCTTGGGGGTGGAACAATTGGGGAATGGGAGGATTCAACAATTGGGGCTGGGGTGGCCAAGGTTGGGGATGGAACGGATATGGAAACAGAAATTATGCCTTCAACGCAGGAAGAAGAGGGTACTATAACAGGAATTCCCTTGCCAACAATAGTTCAAGAACCGCTTTAAGGGGAAGATCGAACGTGAATACTTCAAGGGGAACATCCCCAAGATATCGAACAACGAACGGCAGATCAAGTGCAAACAGAAGTTCGGCGACCAGAAGCAGTAGAAGCGGCATAGCATCAAGAAGAACGGTGGGCGTAGATCGAAACCGGTCTTATAGAACAAGCAGAAGCACGAGGGCGGTACCCAGGTACAACAGGTCTTCAAGAAGCAACCAGTCGTATAGAAGTACCGCACCGCGAAGCAGTACGTACCGAAGGGGAACCCAGGGTACAAGAAGCACCACAAGGTCATCCGCACCAAGAACGTCGACCTATCGAAGCT
The DNA here is from genome assembly GCA_024278565.1 of Bacteroidota bacterium. Lineage (GTDB taxonomy): Bacteria > Bacteroidota > Bacteroidia > Flavobacteriales > Flavobacteriaceae > Maribacter_C. The sequence continues at coordinate 15,159 of JAJRSY010000248.1, read as the reverse complement.
CTGGCACCCGCACAAGAAGTGGCGGTGCCTATAGAAACAGCAGCTCTAGAAGCAAGCAGTCGTACAGAAACTCTGCGCCCAGAAGCAGCAATTACCGATCTTCGGGAAGCCGCAGCTCAAGTGTCAGAAGTAGTGGCAGAAGTTCGGGCAGCAGCTACAGAAGCTCTGGTGGTTCATCACGATCTTCAGGAGGCAGGTCTTCTGGCGGAGGTAGAAGCAGCAGGGGCAGACATTAAGCCCAAATTATTCAAGAACAGGTTTAAATTTTATAAGACATGAAAAAACAAATAACTTTCATAGCACTACTGGTATGCGCCATAACGTCTGCCCAGAACATAAACGAGGTACTGCGGTACAGCGGTGAAAACCTACAGGGCACAGCACGATTTCAAGGTATGGCAGGTGCATTTGGCGCCCTTGGCGGTGACCTATCTGCCCTGAACATAAACCCGGCCGGATCTGCGGTGTTCAACAATGGGCTGTTTACCTTCTCGGGTACAAGTTACAATACAGATAATACGGCCAGTTACTTCAACGGCATTCGAAATACAACAGCAAACAACCTTGACCTCAATCAAATAGGGGGTGCACTGGTCTTTAAGAACACCAATCAAAATTCGGACTGGAACAAATTTGTGGTTGCCTTCAACTATGATATGGTCCAAAGTTTCGACGATCGCATCTCTATCTCTGGAAATAGCGATCAGGGCATTGATGGCTACTTTTGGAATTTTGCACAAGGGGTGCCTTATGGATCTCTTCTGCTCCAGGAAGGCGAATTCATAGAAGATGCTTATTTGGATATTGGGGCAAATCAAGGCTTTTCAGACCAGCAGGCTTTCTTGGGGTATTATGGTGGCGTGATAGATCCGGCAACGACCGATGACAACAACACCGATTACAATAAGGCTGCGGATTATACCACGGTAGACCAAGACCTGTTCAGAAACACCTCGGGGCACAATAGCAAGTTCACTGTCAATGTGGCGTCACAGTACCAAGAGAAACTGAATTTGGGGGCTTCCTTGAACTTTCATACTGTTGTATACAACAGGTTGGATGAATTTACGGAAAGTGGGTATGCGCCCGGCTCTCCCGTACAACGCACTACCTTTGACAATCTTTTGCATACCGAGGGTTCTGGATTTTCGTTCAGTTTGGGGGCAATTGCAAAACTGAACGATCTCGTAAGGCTTGGTGCCAGCTACCAATCACCCACTTGGTATCGATTGTCAGATGACCTATCACAGCGAATGAGTTCTGATAATGCCGATGAAAACATTCATTTCATAAATTTTGACCAGGTCAATGTTTTTGAGACCTATACCTTGAAAACCCCTGCAAAGCTTACTGGAAGCGTGGCCCTGATTTTTGGAAAAAACGGACTTCTAAGCCTCGACTACGGGTACCAAGATATGTCAAGGGCTGAACTGCGCCCGACTACCGATCCCAGTTTTGCACAGGTAAACACCGAGGTTGCAAATCAACTAGGTGCAATAAATTCACTAAGACTCGGAGGGGAATACAGAATAAAGCAGTTCAGTTTGCGGGGCGGTTACCGTTTTGAGGGCAGCCCCTATGCAGATGGCAATACGGTTGGTAATCTAAACGGAATATCTGCAGGACTGGGCTATAATTTTGGGGGAAGCCGATTAGATTTCGGCATCAGCAGAACAGAGCGCAATGTTGCCCAAAGAATGTTCGACACCGGTCTGGCCACTCCAGCGATCATAAACGGCATTAATACGAACGCTACCTTGAGTTATACCGTTAATTTTTAGGAAACATCTATAGAATCAGTAGTTAAAAGCATGTCACAAAAGCATGCTTTTTTTGACCGGTTTTGTCCCGCACAATTATTGACCCTATCTTTTAATAAAAATTTTGTCAATATTCCTGCCATCCTTGGTAAGTATCCGAAGGATGTAAGTGCCGACAGCCAAATTGGAAACGAGTAGTTTCGGGTATTCAAAGGGCACGGAGACCTCTTTACCAATGACATCCCAAACCATTATGCTTTCAATTTCATATGTCGATTCTATGGTCAGTACATCGCTGGCAGGGTTTGGGTAGATATCAACGCTATTGTCATTTTCCGTTCCATTGGTTGTTTCCACACGCACCTCTACCATCGCCTCGGCAGAACAACCGTTACTTCCCGTTACGGTTAGCATGTATGTGGTATCATTTGTAGGCGAGGCTGACGGATTAGAAATTGCAGCATCGCTCAACCCATCTGTTGGAGACCAACTATAGGTTTCCCCATCTATGGGATCCGTACCCAAAGTTGTACTTTCACCGCTGTTGATCGTTACGGCAGAACCTGTATTGGCTTCGGGAGCGGTTTTGTCTTCTGTCACAATTACAGTATCGGTCACTATTGCACTGCCTACCTTGCCCACACTCAAGGTGTAGGTGCCCGCCTTATCAACGATGGCGTTCTTTGTTGTTCCGCCTTGTACAATATTTCCGTTGGTTGTTGACCAATCATAGGTCGCTCCGTTGATGGCATTCACTCCACCTAAGCTGACCTGCGCCGTTGTACAGGTAATCGTTTTATCTATTCCCGCATCAGCGGTTAGACCGATAGAAGTTGTTTGTACACTGCCCAAATCACTCTGGCTAAGATTGTAATAGCTTCCACTTGGTGTTTCTTGCAAGGTGATGGCACGCACCAAATAATGGTAGGTTGTTTGTGCATTGACGCCAACATCGGTATAGAAGGTAGCAGAAATAACATCAGGGGCAACCCTCTGATAAGCCCCCGAAGAATTTTCTTTTCTATAGATATGGTACCCCAATACATTATCTGCACTGGCAGTCCAAGTCAAATCAACATTATTGCCATTCTCTGTTATCTGTAGATTGGTAGGTGGGGCAATAGTATGCATCCGTAAGCTAGGATCACCCATCAATGCAATATGGACAAACCGCTTACCAAGATTGGTTGTATACTGATTGTCATTGTAAGCCCATAATGCACTGTACCCAATATTTTCGCCCATTGCCATATGATGAAATTGCCAATGTGGCCTACCGCTCCATACGTTTGTAAGGGTGCTTCCACTTGCTATGGTCGCTCTCAATAAATTATTTTCACTATTCCAATCACCAAAATAGCTGCCAAACAGCATTGTGAAAACCGACTGTAAAGAGCTTGAAGCAAAATCGGTACTGGTGCCAATACCATTTGCACTTACAAAACTTCCCGCTCCGTTACCATGCGACCATAGATAACTTTGGTTATCCATGGTCGAAAAATAATCAAGTTCAAAAATGTTGTCCTCTCCGAACATCGGGGCAAAGGACCTCCAAGCACTTGCGGCAAACGCCTCTCCGTTAAAACCGCCAAAGCTGTCATCTATCAAAGCTCTTGGTTCTGCCACGAACTGTTTTGTACGGTATGCGTGGTTTTTGTTCAAATACCTTCTTAACAACTCTGTTTCACTTTCGCCAAAAACGGGTAAATCATTGAAATCTACCCTACCCACCTGTAATTCTACCTCACCTGGAACAAAGGTTTGGTCAAATTTTCCATCACCGGGAACATTGTGGTTCCGAGTTTGGGCAGCTGTGGTATTAGTTACAAAAGTATCAGTCCAGTTACCGTTCATCTCCCCATAATAAACATCACTGGGCCAAGCTCCTTTATGATTTGAATGCCCATCAGGGTTAAGGTTGCCCGAGTAGGGCACCACAACATGGCCCACTATAAAAACGGCTTTTACCGCTGTTGGATCGCTGTTATACTCATTGATTACAATATTTCTAACCTCGACCGCCGTTTTACCTGAAGGTATGTCATGCCGCACAACACTCCAACCATCTGCTTCCAGATCATTCTCCAATATACCAAGTTCGGCACTTAAAGCCGATACCTGAAGGCCATCTACAAGTAGAATTAATTTGCCCCTATTTTCAACGGGCTTTACTTTGATTCCAGAAACAATAAAACCGGTCGCAACATACCCCCCTTTGAGCTGCTTGATTTGGTACTCATATTCTTGCCCCATCTCTACATTGGTGTCTTCGAATTGAATTGCGTTGCCCGGTAAATTCACCAAGGAAACACCAAAAAATTTATCGCTTTTTGCCTTCCTGTAAATACTTACTTCACTTGCATTGGTAGAAGGCCAGTGCAATGTGATTTTAGTTGGCGAACTTTGTACAGTTGCTGTAACCAAAACGGCATAATCTTTCGATGTCTGTGCAGATCCAAACGATGTGGATAAAACTACTAGTATAAACAGAATTCTAAGAATCATAAAGCTACGGGGTTATATTGGTATACAGAGTCATTACTATACTCCTGCCAAATGGAAATTCGGGAGAATCAAGGCAGGGATTTTTTCCCGTACCAACCTGCCTGCCGGTAGGCAGGGGCAAAATTTTTCGGCATAGCCGTAGCTACGGCGATAAATTTTAACGCAGGTATGGGGAAAAAGACCAAGCCTGCCTGCCGGCAGGCAGGTTGAAATTTCGGATTTCCATTTGGCAGGAGTATATCATATCTCTTGACTATCATATCTCTTGTTTTTCAGCTCTTGTCCAAGTAGATAATTTAGATTTATCAATAACGCCAATATGTAAATAATAGTATAGTCGGTAAGTCAAAAGAGGCGACCACCGACTGAATGAATTTCGAGAAGAGTCGAACCAACACCTCAAAGATTGGTTTTTAAAATATGTGGCCAACGGGCATTCTTTGCCCAACATAGAGCCGCATGGAAAATAAGAAAATTGCGCTCTGAAGTTGGCGAAAAGCAAGTTTGGATTTTACCGTTTCAACGTAAAGTGCGCCTTACGGGTCTTGGCAACAACAGCCCCGTTCTCTTGCTCGCCGTACTCGAACCTGAACCAATAATCTGAAGAGGGCATGGGCCTACCGTTAAAAGTACCATCCCATCCACCAGTAGCACCTAGTTGTACCAATAGTTTGCCATAGCGGTCAAAAACGAACACTACGGGGCTTTCCAATGTTTCTATGCCCAAAATGTTCCACGTCTCATGCACTCCATCTCCGTTGGGCGTAAAAAATTTAGGATAGCCAACGACCAAAAACTCGATTGGCTCGGTGGTACCACACCCATTTTTATCGTTTATTATTACTGTATTGATTCCTGGCGGAACATCATTGAATACCGGGTCGTCTTGAAATTCTCCCCCGTTAATGGCAAATTCGTAACTACTGTCACCGTCAACAAAAATCTCAATATTGTTCATATTGGGGTCGATCGACAGGTTGGTATCCAGAATTTCGACCCGATCCAAAATTGGATCACCATAAAAGGAAATCAGAATACCCCCCTCATCGGCTACAGTAGGCGGTGTACCCGTAATTGTAGTTATTTCAGCAAAGTAACGGCCTGAATTTGGGCTTGTCACTATATACTCCGCACCAAAAGGTCCTGTACCCGTTAAGGTATCGTCAACGGTACCGTCATCATCATAATCAACGGTCCAAACCACATTGGCTATATCAGAACCGGCAGGAGAGTTCAATGCACTGAGCTGAATATCTGGATCACCTTCACAGGCAACAATATCAAGCCCCAAGAACTCATCTCTTAAAGTACAGTCCAAAGCGGTATTTTGGTCTGCTTGAACCGAACTTCCGGTAAAGGTCAGCATAAAAGGTTCTGGATCTCCGTCAAAATTGGTATTGAAGTTGTTGATCAGAATATAGTAGATTTCGCCAGGCTGTACATCCAACCATTCGTCATAGGTGTTCTGGCTTCCCTTTACAAAGGGTGCTCCAACCTGACCATTTACAGGATTCACCCCTATTCCCGTAAAATCGGTATTGTTCACTTCGTAGTTACATCTAATAGGCTGAGCGGTACCATTACTGATATCGGCACAATCAACATCGGGGCCGTAAACGGCAAAATCCCACTCTGCCGTGGGCGTACCTGTACCACCACCAACGGGCAAGGCTTCAAGATCAAAACCCACCTGTCCCCCCGTACCTGCCCTGAAGACAAACCATGAGGTATTGTTCTCGATATTCGCCGAGCTAATGCTCCCTTTCTCCAAACAGCCAGTAATACGTATGACGTCTGGATCAAAATCATCGATATCACCACTACCATCAGCCTGTGATACTATGGGTGCATCGGCACATACGGGAATGGCAGTTCTACAATCGGCTGAATTGGGGGTTTGCGCATTTGCAACGCTACTAAAAAAGAGCAAACAGCAAAAAACACGAAGAATTGTTGGCATAGAATTTGGGATAAAGAGTATACTACTCTAGTATTTAATAACTCGACAACTGTTGATTTAGTATACTTTATCTAAATTTTATGTCCGTTAATCGATAAACGGTATGCCTCAGACACTTACCTTTTCAAAGAGAAGTGGTTGTTTATATATCTGGCAGTAGCCAGCTGCCCATTGGTGTCCATATATATCAATTTGAACCAGTAGTCAGAAGAGGGCATATTTTCACCATTGAAAGTACCGTCCCAACCCAAGCTTGAAGGGGTCGATTGTTTTAGTAATTTTCCGTAGCGATCGTAAATGGATACAACCGGATTTTCTAGGTTAGAAATGCCCTCGATCTGCCATTCATCGTTATTATCGTCACCATTGGGCGTGAAGAACTTTGGGAAACCAACAACAATAATCTCTTCAGACACCGACCCACATCCCTTGGAGTCATTGACCGTAACCGTATGTGCCCCTGGTAGTACGTTTTTGAACGTATTTTGTGATTGGTATTCCCCATCATCTAATTTGTATGCCCAATTTTCAGTTGAAGCAACATGAACGGTAACCGTATTGTTGTTCTGTAAATCTTCAATTTCAATGTCAGAAATAGCCGGTGGGTTCGATGCTACCACAGTTACCATTTTTGAACTCGAACAACTCAGCCCAGCTTGGGTATTGGTCACGCTTACCGAATAGGCTCCTGCTTGTGATACCCGTATACTCGAAGTTGTCTGCCCTGAATCCCATACATAAAGAATAATCAGCATCTGGTGTTTCTTGCCCAATAACCACGTTCGAACCACCATCGCAAAGATAAACCTCAGCTGGAAACCCTAAAACCGGTGTTTGCAAATTCACCAATTGAAACTGCTGCGAGGTATCATAGCAATTGGGGTTTTCCGCTGAGGCAAGCCTCACAAAAACCGTTTGTGTACCTGTTTGCACTGGGTATTGTTTAGGAAGGGAATTCACACCACCATTGGCATCGACCAAAGAAGTATGGTAACTTACTACAAAGGAATCTGTATTTTGACCACCAAGCACTTGGCCGTCTTTTTGCGAAAGGTCATAGGTATCCATTCTCGAGCAGGAAGCGTCATTTGAAACCGCGTTTGCAATTGGCATTGGCGAAAAACCAAGCTGTACATTGCTGATAATAGTACTTCCGGAGGGCACAATCACTTCAACACGGTACAATGCCGATGTTGATACGTCAAGTGTTGGCCCGTTCTGACCCGTTATGGGCTGAAGCCCGTTGCCCTCATCTTTAAACCAATTTATAAGCTACGGCATTGTTGGTAGTCGCATCTAAAACCACCGTACTGCCCTCGCAGGCTGAAATCGGCAGGCCCAACAGATTACTGACTATGGAACAATCTAAAGCGTCGTTGGGGTTGGTTACAAAAATGTTTCCCGAAAACTGAATGGAAAACCCTGAATTACTGTTGCTGAAATTATTGATGAGCAAATAATAATCTCCCCCCGGGGCGACCTGTATCCAATCTTCATACCTGCCCGCCCGGCAGGCGGGTTGTATGTTTTCTGTAGTACCGGTTGGGTCTTCCCCGAAACCGACAAACGCATTTTGGTCATTATTGTCAAAAAAGTTACAGCGTATGTGGTCTCCTAAATCAGAGCAATCACTTGTTTTATAGAGGGCAAAATCCCAATCCTCAGAAACATTGATACCAATATTAATACCCAACTGCCCAGAAGCTCCAGTACGAAAACGGTACCAGGCCGAGTTTGACTCAATGGCATCGGTTATGGTTTTCTCTAAACACCCACTGGTAGCCGCACCGTTGAAATCATCGGATTCAAATCCGTTAGTGCCTCCATTTACGGGTGTATTGCTACAAATAGGTACGGCATTCGCACAATCTGCGGAAACCTGTGCAGAAATACAGAATATACCCAGAAAAAAAGCAAGGGCCAAAACAATAGCAAGGTGCTTCATAAGTAGGTCAAAATTGGAACTGACAAAAATAACCAGCTGCCCACCTTAACACTAATTTATGTTCTGTAATGGGTTAAATCGAGTACAAAGTGCCATATAATGCATATCTTTGGTGTTCGTAAAAGTTAGATTCAAATGAAAATCGACAGCAGTTTGGAAGAGCATTTTGAGGAGGTGAGCAATGATCATGTTGCCGCTTCGGAAGAGACCCCTTTACGTGAAGACGCTTTTGTGTTGAACGATGAAGATAAAATAGAACGAATCAAAAAAAACATAAGCGAGATCATGCTCACCTTGGGCCTTGACCTCGATGATGATAGTTTAAAGGGTACCCCTGGCCGTGTGGCCAAAATGTTCGTTACCGAAATTTTTGGCGGACTCCACCCTGACAGAAAGCCAAAATCATCGACCTTTGACAACAAATACAAGTATAGTGAAATGCTTGTCGAAAAAAACATCACCCTTTACTCTACCTGTGAGCACCATTTACTGCCCATTGTGGGCAGGGCACATGTCGCCTATATTTCGAACGGTACAGTAATAGGGCTTTCAAAAATGAACCGTATTGTCGATTATTTTTCAAGACGGCCCCAAGTGCAAGAGCGTTTGAACATTCAGATCGTGAAAGAACTGCAACAAGTATTGGGCACCGATGATGTTGCCTGTGTGATCGATGCCAAACACCTATGCGTGAACTCAAGGGGCATTCGAGACATTGAAAGCAGTACCGTTACCGCTGAATATGGGGGCAGGTTCAAAGAAGGATCGGTACGCCGCGAATTTTTGGACTATATCAACCTAGATACCAACTTCTAATACGTTTGTACATAAAATGCAGTTGTACCAAAACCAACATCTCAAAATTTACAATTCACTTTCAGGTAAAAAAGAAACTTTCAAACCGATAAACGAAGGTCATATCGGCATGTATGTCTGTGGTCCAACCGTCTACAGTAACGTACATTTGGGCAACTGCCGTACGTTCATGTCCTTCGATATGATATTTCGCTATTTTAAACATTTGGGCTATAAGGTCAGGTATGTGAGAAACATCACCGATGCCGGTCATTTGGTCGACGATGCCGATGACGGAGAAGACAAAATCGCCAGAAAAGCACGTTTAGAACAGTTAGAGCCCATGGAAGTCGTTCAACGCTACACCGTTGATTTTCATACCATTCTTCAAAAATTTAACTTTTTACCCCCTAGTATAGAACCTACGGCGACAGGGCATATTATCGAACAGATTGAAATCATCAAAGATATTCTTGAAAAAGGCTTTGCCTACGAAGTGAACGGATCAGTCTATTTTGATGTGGTAAAATTCAACGAAGACTATGCTTATGGAAAACTGAGCGGCAGAAAGTTGGAGGATATGATTTCAAATACCCGTGAACTGACCGCCCAAAACGAGAAAAAGAGCCCCCAAGATTTTGCACTTTGGAAAAAAGCGGGGCCAGAGCATATCATGCAATGGCCCTCACCTTGGGGCGATGGTTTTCCGGGGTGGCATTTGGAATGTACGGCCATGAGTACAAAATATTTGGGAGAGACCTTTGATATTCATGGAGGGGGAATGGATCTTAAATTTCCGCACCACGAATGTGAGATCGCGCAATCAGAAGCCAGCACAGGACAGTCACCTGTGAACTACTGGTTGCATACCAATATGTTGACCATGAACGGTAAAAAAATGGCGAAATCAACGGGAAACAACATTTTGCCCGGCGAGATTTTTTCTGGGGAAAACAAAATACTCAGCAAGCCGTTCTCACCTTCGGCAATTCGCTTTTTTATGATGCAGGCCCATTACACCAGTATCTTAGATCTGAGCAACGATGCACTACTGGCCTCCGAAAAAGGATACCACCGATTGATGGAAGCATTAGATGTTTTGGATAATTTGGAAACGGGAAAATCTTCTGAGTTCAACATAGAAAAATGGAAACAAGAGTGCTATGATGCCATGAACGATGATTTCAATACGCCTATATTAATCGCCAAAATGTTCGATGCCGTAAAGCACATCAACCTTATTAAGGAAGGAAAAGAAAGTATTAGCCCTCAAGACAAGGAAGCCTTGCAAACCATATTACATGCCTTCGTATTCGATGTTATAGGATTGGAAGGGAAAAATGAGGGTGCAACGGGCTCCGACAAATTATCGGGCATAGTCGAGCTGCTGATCCAATTGCGTAAAGAGGCGCGAGAGAACAAAGATTTTGGCACCTCTGATAAGATTCGAGACCAACTTGCCACAATGGGCATTCAGTTGAAAGATGGGAAAGATGGTACTGCTTTTAGTATTTCTTAGGTCTTCCTCAGTCCTCCCCTAGCCCCTCCGAAGGAGGGGGATTAGATACCAACTAAATATCAAAATAGTATCATAATAAGATGAAAAAGATATTGATAGCGCCCTTTGTTTTTTTGGTAAGGTTCTATCAATACGCCATTTCGCCCTATACGCCCTCAGCGTGTCGCTACTCCCCCACCTGTTCACATTATACGATGGAAGCCCTTCAAAAACACGGACTTTTCAAAGGGGGATGGCTCGCATTAAAACGTATTTTAAGCTGCAACCCCTGGGGTGGTAAAGGGTATGATCCTGTGCCGTAAAAAAAAATGTCGTAACAAGAAAAACTTTAAACGGGTTCAGTTTCTTATCTTAGCCCTTTAAACAAATCAATATGTATTTTTTGGGCATTATCTGGAACCCGAACGAGACCCTTTTCAGCCTCGGGCCATTACAAATAAAGTATTACAACCTGCTCTGGATCATTGCCTTCGCTCTGGGGTGGCACATTATGAAACGGATCTTCACCAATGAAAAAAAGACCGTAGAGCAGCTTGATTCGCTTTTTATTTACACGGTTTTGGCAACCATGTTGGGTGCACGGCTGGGCCATGTTTTTTTTTACGATTGGGCCTACTACCAAGAACACCTCTTAGAAATATTACTGCCCATCAGGGAAAGTGCCAATGGCACTCTTTTTGGTTTTATCAACGGCTATGAATTTACCGGCTTTACCGGTTTGGCCAGTCATGGTGCTGCCATTGGTATTATCATTGGCATGTTTTTATATGTTCGCAAATTTCCTGAGTTTAAGGTCCTCTGGTTATTGGATCGCTTGGTGATTCCCGTCGCGATTGGTGCATTCTGTGTGCGTTTGGGCAACTTTTTCAACTCTGAGATCGTGGGTAAGGAAACCAGCGAATCATTTGTGTTCGCCACTCGTTTTGTACGAGATGCCATTAGTCCGTCACAGGCAGTATCAATAACCGGTGAAAAAACGGTCAATGCGGCCTTTGATGCTCTAGTGAACAACTCCCAATTTGCCGCATATCTTGATAAAGTGCCCTTTAAACACCCGGCACAGTTGTATGAAGGGGTTGCCTATATTTTCGTATTTCTGATCCTGTACTATTTCTATTGGAAAACAGACAAAAAAGATAAACCCGGGTTTTTGCTCGGCACCTTCTTTGTTCTCTTGTGGGGCGTACGGTTTTTTGTGGAGTTCGTTAAGGAACGCCAAAATAATCTTGATGAATCAATGGAACTTTTTTCAATTGGCCAATGGCTGAGTATTCCCTTTGTTCTTATCGGGCTCTATTTTATGTTCAGACCTATAAGGCAGTAGGCAATGAACAGTGGGCAATGAACAATGAACAATGAACAATGGACAATGGACAATGGACAATGGACAATGAACAATGAACAATGAACAATGAACAATGAACAATGAACAATGAACAATGAACAATGAACAATGAACAATGAACAATGAACAATGAACAATGAACAGTGGACAATAAACAGTGAACAGTTGCTAGTGAGCAGTAGGCTGTTAATACGCTAAGCAAGGTTCAAGGTAGTAAGAGTTTGTATTTGAGTTTCTTTTGAGCTTAGGAAAAAATTACTTCTTTGTGGTTATAAACAGAAAAAAATGGACATTTTAAAATCAACTATATTTGTTGTATTCACCGCCCTGTTCTTTAATTCTTGTAAAAACGAGCCTAAAAAAATCATTAAATCCGAGCCCATTGCCTTTAAAAATGAAGGCGTACTTACAATCAGAAAACAAAAAGTGGATACACTTATCACCACTCTGAACATTGAAATAGCGGAATCTGAATACGAGACCCAAACCGGCTTGATGTACCGCAACGGAATGGAAGACGCACAAGGCATGTTGTTTGTTTTTGAAAATGAACAAATACGCAATTTTCACATGAAGAACACTGAATTCCCCTTAGATATCATTTTTATCAAAAAAAATTTGGAAATTGCCGGTTTTCAAGAGAATGCGCAGCCCTTCAATGAAGAACTGCTCTCATCTCAGATACCCGTGCAATATGTACTTGAAATAAATGAGGGCCTCGCTGAAAAATGGCTGCTTGAGGTAGGCGATAAAATAGAATTTTATAAAAATTGATCTTTGAAGGTCCAAATAAAAAGAATGACAGTTCAAACACCTAAGGGATATTCACTATCCGCCACCGTGTTTTTTTCTAAAAATGATATTGGCCAAACCCTTATTATCTCATCTGCTACCGGGGTACTTCAAAAATACTATTCAAAGTTCGCCTCGTTTTTTGCGAACCATGGTTTTACAGTCTACACTTTTGACTATAGGGGCATAGGAAAATCGGTAGGCAACGAAGCCCATCTAAAAAAACTTTCCGTAGATTTAAAAAGCTGGGGGCAGAACGATCAGGCCGCCGTTGTGGCTTTTGCCAAAAGCAAAGAACCAAACTCATTACTTACCCTCGTTACCCATAGTGTAGGCGGTCAGTTAATAGGTTTCAACCCCAACCACCATTTGCTGGACAAAGTGGTCATGGTGGCATCACAAAGTGGTTACTGGAAAGATTTCAAAGGCATTCACCTACCCAAAATGTGGTTGCTCTGGTATGCTATCATACCCGCATTGACCCCAATGTTCGGTTATTTTCCCTCAAAAAAATTAGGGCTTTTTGAAAACCTGCCCAAAAACATGGTCTATGAATGGGCAAAATGGGGGAAGAAAAAAGAGTATATGATGTATTTTCACAATAAAGAGGATTACTTTTTTGATGCTGTGGAAATTCCCATACTATCTTGGAGTTTTCCTTTTGATTCATTTGCACCGAAAAAAACCGTGGATTGGATGACGGCCCAATATAAAAATGCCCGAATAAAAAGGGTGCACCACATTTCATCGAACCAGACAGGCCATGTAAAGCATTTTGGTTTTTTCAAACCTACCTTTAAAGAGTCTTTATGGAAACAAACCCAGCAATGGATTCTCACCAATTATATACAATGAACAACTATCTCCTTAGCGGTCAAGAAACAGAACGCTTGGAATTTCGCATGCTCAAAGCTACCGATTTTGGTGACTGGTTGCCCTTTCACCAAGACAAACGTACATCTGAGTTCTGGTCAGGGTTGCCCCAAGATCCAGAAGCCGCCTGCCAACAAGATATTGACCGCACCCTTAGCCGATACGCAAACAGCCTTGGGGGAAAACTGGCCTTGATCTTAAAAAATACCCAAGAACTGGTGGGGCTCTGCGGCTTACTTGTACAAGAGGTGGATTCAGTTCAAGAACTTGAGATCGCCTATTCGCTATTGCCAAAATTTTGGAAAAAAGGGTATGCCACAGAAGCGACCAATACCTGTAAAAACCACGCTTTTGAGCACGGTTTGTCCGAATCATTGATTTCGATCATCCATATTGATAATATTCCCTCCCAAAAAGTAGCCCAAAATATGGGTATGCGCCTTGACAGGGGCACTACCTATTTCGACAACCAGGTCCATATTTTTAGGGTATGGCCATAAAACAAGACCACTGGGCCATATTCATTACCAACGGTTCAAAAAAAAATGAATTCATTGGGGAGCTGTTGGGCAACGATCCGCCCACAGGTTTAGGCCGTTTCAAAAACTTAAAGGGCGCTTTGTTCTCTAAATTGGCCCTGGAACACTACATGGACGAGGAAGACCGCCACGACACCAAATTACTGACCAAGGGCACTTCACAATCGCTTCGATCCATGTCGAGCGGAGAACAGAAAAAGGCGTTGCTGGCATACCTGCTCAAGAGCGATCTCGATTATATCGTTCTTGACAGCCCCTTCGATAATTTAGATACGGCCGCCCAGCATCAGCTCACAAACACCCTGTTCGAAAGGTCAAGTCATACCACTTTCGTGCAGATCATAAGCCGTAAGAACGATTTGCTTCCGTTTATCACCAACTATGCCCTCCTTGATAATTCAAAGCTCTTGTTTTATGGGAATTTGGATTTTATCCCCATGGATGCAAAAATCGATCTATCCACCAAGAGCGTTCCCCCGTCCCTACATCCCATAATATACAACAGGGAAATAGTAATCGATTTAAAGAATGTTACGGTACGTTATGGAAACAAAACCGTATTGCAACAGATCAACTGGACCATCAAAAAAGGGGAGTTCTGGCAGCTTATCGGCAAAAACGGAAGCGGAAAGACCACCATACTATCCATGCTGACAGGTGAGAACCCCAAAGGGTATGGACAAGAACTTTTCTTGTTCGGAAAAAAGAAGGGCAGCGGCGAGAGCATTTGGGACATCAAAAAAAACATTGGCTACTTCACCCCTTCAATGACCGATAAATTTACGGGTTACCATACCCTTGAAAATATGCTCATTTCAGGGCTCAACGATTCCATTGGGCTTTATGTAAAACCTTCAGAGATCCAATTGGCCTTGGCAAAGGAATGGTTGGTATTGATAGGTATGGAGCAAATGAAAGACACCCACTTTCACGATCTTTCAATGGGCCAACAACGTTTGGCCATGACCGCCCGTGCCATGATCAAACACCCTTTATTGCTTATTTTAGATGAGCCCACAGCCAGTCTTGATGATGCCTCGGCACAACTTCTGGTCTCACTGGTGAACAAAATAGCAAGGGAAAGCGGTACGGCAACCGTTTTTGTATCGCACAGACAAGAACCGGG
>JAJRSY010000247.1 GCA_024278565.1 Bacteroidota bacterium | reverse complement strand
CGGGCAGAGGTCATCGCCTATGATGATTACGTATCGTATGGCACCGAGGCCAAAGTAAAGGAAGCGGGCAGAATGCGGGTCGAGGGCAAAGACTATATTGTCAAAGACGGTGATGTGGTGCATTTTAGGTTTAATGTGTAAAAGCCCCCTAGCCCCCGAAGGGGGGGGGGATTCTTCACTCTTGCCTGTCTTTATTTTGGGCATCGTATTCTTTGCTGCCCGATCTATGATTTTTTTTGTGCCTACCATTAACTTCGCCCTATGCTCAAGAAAACATCGGCAACAAGTATTGGGATCCTCTTTGCAATCTCGGGCGTAATCCTATTTTCCGCCAAGGCGGTTATGGTGAAAATGGCATATAGGTACGGTGTCGATTATCTTAGCCTGCTTTTGTTTCGTATGGTTTTTGCCCTTCCCTTTTATGTCGCCATTGCTTCTTGGAAAAAACCCTTACATCTTTCCGAAATAAAGAAAAAGGACTATCTATGGTTGTTTTTGCTGGGTTTTGTAGGCTATTACCTTGCGAGCCTCTTTGATTTTATGGGCCTATCACATATCAAAGCGGGATTGGAGCGCATAATCCTATTTATCTACCCAACAATCGTAGTGCTTATTTCTTGGTTGCTTTTTAAGGAGAAACTCTCCAAAAAACAAGGTTTTGCCATTTTGATAACGTATTTGGGAGTGGTGATGACCTTCTGGGATGAAATCGGTGTTCAAGGCGGCACGGTTTTCTGGGGAGGCTTTTTGGTATTCTTGAGTGCGGTTGCCTATGCCTCTTATCTAGTGGGAAGCGGTAGGTTGATCCCAAAGTTCGGTGTGCTTCGATTTACTTCGTATGCAATGATCGTTTCCACATTTTGCATATTGGTGCATTATGCTTTTCAGGGCAGTTTCGATCTATTTTCATATCCGAAAGAAGTATATTATTTAGGATTGGCCATGGCGATTTTTTCCACTTTGATTCCGTCATTTTTAGTATCGGCGGCAATTGAGCGGTTGGGCGCATCCTCTTTTTCGATATTCGGAAGTCTGGGGCCCATTTCAACCATTCTCTTGGCCTACTTCTTCTTAGATGAGCGCATAACTATTCTTCAAACATTCGGAATGTTGGTGGTGATTTTAGGGGTTTCTGTGGTTACAAGAAAAAAATAGCGTACATTTTTTCAAACATCCCCCTTTGGGGGTTAGGGGGCTATCAACGTTCATTGTTAATTACTTTAATTGCTAAGGGTTTTATTTTTTTGTAAGTCGTGGTATCTTAGCGCATCTATCGTTAGACCCCTGTTCATGGCAGAAAAATCACAATATACCGAAGACAACATCCGATCGCTTGACTGGAAAGAGCATATTCGTATGCGGCCGGGCATGTATATTGGTAAGCTCGGTGACGGATCTTCCGCCGATGACGGTATTTACATCCTATTAAAAGAAACCATTGACAACTGTATCGATGAGTTTGTAATGGGTGCCGGTAAGACCATTGAGATCCGTATAAAAGACGGACTGGTGAAAGTACGCGATTTTGGGCGGGGCATACCCTTGGGCAAAGTGGTCGATGTGGTCTCTAAAATGAATACTGGTGGAAAATACGATTCACGTGCCTTTAAAAAATCTGTGGGTTTAAATGGAGTGGGTACAAAAGCGGTGAATGCACTTTCGAGTTTTTTCGAGGTGCAGTCCTCCCGTGAGAACAAACTGAAAGTGGCCGAGTTCAGCAAGGGAAACCTGATTTCTGAAGAAGGTCCTGCAGAAACAACACAACGAAAGGGCACCAAGGTCAGTTTTATTCCCGATGAGGCCATTTTTAAAAAGTACAAGTACCGCAACGAATATGTAGAGCGTATGCTCAAGAACTATGTTTATCTCAACCCGGGGCTCACTATCGATTTTAATGGGGAGAAATTCCATTCAGAAAACGGACTGAAAGACCTTCTAGAGGATAACAATAACGCAAATGATTTTCTGTATCCCGTAATTCATTTGAAGGGCGAAGATATTGAAGTTGCCATTACCCATAGCAAAACCCAATACAGTGAAGAGTACCACTCTTTCGTCAATGGCCAGAACACCACCCAAGGAGGTACGCACCAGACTGCCTTTCGTGAGGCCCTGGTAAAGACCGTACGTGAGTATTACGGAAAGAACTATGAGGCTTCAGATATACGTAAGTCGATTATTTCGGCCATTTCAATAAAGGTAATGGAACCTGTTTTTGAAAGTCAGACCAAGACCAAGCTCGGCTCTACCGATATGGGTGGAAAATTACCTACCGTACGCACCTACATCAACGACTTTGTTGGCAAGTACCTTGATAATTACCTTCATAAGAACGCTGAGGTAGCAGAAGCCCTGCAACGTAAGATTTTACAGGCCGAACGGGAGCGGAAAGAACTTTCGGGCATTCGTAAATTAGCGAAGGACAGGGCGAAAAAATCTAACCTGCACAACAAGAAATTACGTGACTGTCGGGTTCATTTGGGCGATACCAAGAACGACCGTAGCCTAGAGAGCACCCTATTTATTACTGAGGGTGATTCCGCATCGGGCTCGATCACCAAATCACGTGACGTAAATACACAGGCGGTTTTCAGTCTAAGGGGCAAGCCCTTGAACTCGTACGGAATGTCAAAAAAAATCGTCTATGAGAACGAAGAGTTCAATCTGTTACAAGCAGCCCTGAACATTGAGGAATCGATGGAGGATCTGCGCTACAACAATATCGTAATAGCCACCGATGCTGATGTTGATGGTATGCACATACGGTTATTGCTGATCACGTTTTTTTTGCAGTTTTTTCCTGAACTGATCAAGGAAAATCATTTGTACATTTTACAAACCCCGCTGTTTCGTGTACGGAACAAAAAAGAGACCATATATTGTTATAGCGATGAAGAACGGAGGAACGCGATCAATAAGCTAACGGGTAAACCCGAGATAACCCGCTTTAAAGGCCTGGGTGAAATATCGCCCGATGAGTTTGTGCATTTTATCGGTGATGATATTCGGTTGGAGCCGGTCATGCTCGACAAAGCGGTATCGATAGAGGAACTGCTCGGTTTTTATATGGGCAAGAATACACCCGAACGTCAAAAATTTATCATAGAGAACCTAAAGGTTGAGATTGATTTGGTGGAAGACACGAATTAGAAATAAATATAGGTTCTACTATTATATTTGTATGGAAGATTTATATCAGTTCAAAATGTATGATGAATGTATGAATGCTTTAATGTGTGAATAAAATAGTCTTATTTACTTGTATATCAGTCTATTGTTTATTTATATTAATTCAAGCATTCACCCATGATATCATTCACCCATTATTTTTTAAGATGTTCAAAACTAAAAATATGATCTACCCCACAAATAGCGGTAGAACCTAAATATAAATAAGGTAGTTGCCTTAAATGGAAGAAAACGAAGAAGAAAACGAAGCACTGAACACATCGGCAGGCCTGCCTGCCGAAGAGGCGGGCGAAGAAGCCAACGATGGTGATCAAGATGCCCTTACCAAGGTAACGGGCATGTACAAAGATTGGTTTCTGGATTACGCCTCGTACGTGATTTTAGAGCGTGCCGTACCTGCCATTGAAGATGGGTTCAAGCCTGTACAGCGTCGTATCATGCACGCTCTGAAAGAGCTTGATGACGGGCGTTACAACAAAGTAGCCAACGTCGTTGGGCATACCATGCAGTACCACCCCCATGGTGATGCCAGTATTGCCGATGCCATGGTGCAGATGGGCCAGAAAGACCTGTTGATAGATACCCAGGGAAACTGGGGCAATATCTTGACCGGCGATCGGGCAGCGGCATCTCGATATATCGAAGCACGACTTTCTAAATTCGCCCTTGATGTAGTCTTTAGTCCCAAAATCACCGAATGGCAGCAATCGTATGATGGGCGAAAAAAAGAACCGGTAAACCTACCGGTCATGTTCCCGCTTTTATTGGCGCAGGGGGCCGAGGGTATTGCAGTGGGGCTTTCAACAAAAGTGCTTCCGCACAATTTTATTGAGCTTATCGATGCTTCGATAAAACACTTAAAAGGACAGCGTTTTAAGATTTTTCCAGATTTTCCGACCTCAGGGATTATTGATGTGAGCAATTACAACGACGGTTTGCGAGGTGGTAAAATAAGGGTAAGGGCCAAAATGCACCAGTCAGATAAAAACAAACTTATTATCAATGAAATACCATACGGTACCAATACTTCCTCTTTAATAGATTCCATACTAAAGGCAAACGATAAAGGCAAGATAAAAATCAAAAAAATAGAGGACAATACCGCTGCCGATGTTGAGATATTGATACATCTGCCCAGTGGTATATCTCCAGATAAAACCATTGATGCGCTCTATGCCTTTACGGCCTGTGAGTCTTCGATATCGCCGTTAGGTTGTATCATTGAAGACAACAAACCGCTCTTTATTGGGGTAACTGAAATGCTCAAACGCTCTACCGATGCTACTGTGGATCTGTTGCGGCAAGAACTTGAAATTCAATTAAGCGAATTGCAGGAGCAATGGCATTTTGCATCCCTAGAACGTATTTTTATAGAAAACCGCATCTATCGTGATATTGAAGAAGAAGAAACTTGGGAAGGGGTTATCGCTGCCATCGATAAAGGTTTAAAACTTTTTACCAAGTATTTGAAACGGAAAGTGACCGAAGAGGATATCACACGTTTGACCGAGATACGCATCAAACGTATTTCTAAGTTCGATATTGACAAGGCGCAACAGCACCTCGATAATCTTGAAGAGAAAATAGCAGAAGTAAAGCACCATTTGGCCAATCTGATCGAATTTGCCATTGATTACTTTAAACGCTTGAAAACCACCTACGGTAAGGGCAGGGAGCGAAAATCAGAAATCCGTATTTTTGATGACATTGAGGCCACAAAGGTGGTCATTCGCAATACCAAACTGTATGTGAACCGCGAAGAGGGCTTTGTGGGCACTTCGTTGCGGCGTGATGAATATATTACCGACTGTAGTGATATCGATGATATTATCGTTTTTACCAAAGAAGGACAAATGATGGTCACCAAGGTAGATTCAAAAACATTTGTGGGCAAGAACATCATTCATGTCGCCGTGTTCAAGAAAAAAGACAAGCGTACCACCTACAATATGATATATAAAGACGGTAAAGGTGGTCCAGGTTATATCAAACGTTTCAATGTGACCAGTATGACCAGGGATAGGTTGTACCCCTTAGGATCTGGCAAGCCAGGCACCGATGTCATGTACTTTTCGGCAAACCCCAATGGGGAGGCCGAAGTGGTTACGGTTCTATTGCGCCAAGTGGGCAGTATCAAAAAACTGAAATGGGATATCGATTTTGCCGATGTACTGATCAAAGGGCGCGCCTCAAAGGGCAATATCGTCACCAAATATTCGGTCAAACGTATTGAACTCAAAGAAAAAGGGGTATCGACCTTAAAACCTAGAAAAATTTGGTTCGATGATATCGTACGCCGTTTAAATGTAGATGGAAGAGGGGAGTTGCTCGGGGAGTTCAGGGGAGACGATATGCTGCTTATCATCACCCAAAAAGGCATTGCCAAAACAGTGCTGCCAACGATGACCGCACGATTCGGTGATGATATGATCGTGTTGGAAAAATGGAATCCGAAAAAACCGCTATCGGCCATTTATTTTGACGGGGAGAAAGAAAAATATTATGTTAAACGATTCTTGATCGAACATGAAAATAAAGAAGAGCACTTTATCACCGAGCACCCAAAGTCATTTTTAGAGTTGGTTTCCACCGACTGGCGACCGGTTATTGAGATTGAATTTCCGAAACCAAGGGGCAAGGATCCAAAACCGAACAAAAGTATTGATTTAGAAGAGTTTATCGCCATAAAGGGCATCAAAGCCCTGGGCAATCAACTGATATCTGAAAAGGTTAAAAATATAAATGCATTGGAACCGCTGCCCTATGAAGAGCCCCAAGCAACAGACGCCAAAGAAATTGAAGTGGTAGATGAGGAAAACGTAGGTGCATCTGAAGGACAACAAGAAGAAGATCAGGCCACTGATGCCAAAGGTTCAAAAGAAGCACCGGATACTGACGATGAAGGACAAACAACCCTGTTTTAGCAAGCGATGAAAAATTTCATACAAGAATTCAAGAACTTTGCCATCAAGGGAAATATGATGGATATGGCCATCGGTATCATCATAGGGGCCTCTTTCAATACGGTGGTAAGTACGTTGGTAAAGAAAGTGGTAATGCCACCACTATCACTTTTGACCAACGGGGTGCACCTGTCCGATAAAAAATTCATTCTGCGCCAAGCGACCACAGGTCTAGAGGAAGTTGCCGTAGGATATGGTGAGCTTATAGAGGTTTTGGTTGATTTTGGAATCATAGCCCTAACTATTTTTATTGTGCTCAAAGGCATAAACCGTTTTAGGGACAAGGCAGAAAACCCCGAAGATACCGAAGTGGCCACACCCAAGAATATTGAACTTTTGGCAAGTCTCGAAAAACTGATGAAAGAACAGAACGAATTGCTAAAAGGGCTGAAAAAATAAATAAATAGGTTCAATATGAAGAATTATTATCAAGTATCTTTACACCAAATTTTTTAAATGGACTTTACGAACCCCCTAGTATACGGTGCACCCGCCTTTATTGCGTTTATTTTATTGGAACTGACCTATAGTAAGACGCACGGCGACGAAGGTCTTTATGTTTGGAAGGACCTTATGGCCAGTGGGGCAATGGGTATTGGTTCGGCCATTATCGGTCCCTTGTTCAAGGTGGTGTTTGCGGTTGTTTTCTTTGACTATGCCTATGAACTTTTCAATCCGATGGTCGATGGTGCCCGCATGAACATAATGGGTTACGAATCGTTTGGGTATGCTTGGTACGTTTGGCTACTTTGCCAATTGGCCGATGATTTTACTTACTATTGGTTTCATAGGGCCAACCATGAAGTGCGTATTTTATGGGCGGCGCATATTGTACACCATTCCTCAAACAGTTATAATTTGGGGACCGCCATAAGAAATGGGTGGTTTACCATTCTTTACAAACCTTTTTTTTATGTATGGATGGTCGCTATAGGCTTTCCACCGGAAATGGTGGTCGTCTGTTTGGGTATTGAAGCCTTATGGCAGTTTCAGTTGCATACGGTCTACGTTCCGAAAATGGGTATTATTGAAAAGGTGTTCAATACCCACACCATGCACCAAGCGCACCATGCCCAAAATGTGGAATACTTGGATAAGAACCACGGTGGATTTCTGAATATTTTTGACAAACTGTTCGGTACCTGGATCGAACTCGATGATTCGATAGAGGTGGAATATGGTGTGATCCATTCACCCAACTCAAACAACCCCCTGGTCATTCTCACCCACGAGTTCAAGGATATTTGGAACGACCTAAAGAAATCGCCCAAGATCAAAGACAAGCTCATGTATGTCTTCGGCCCCCCGGGCTGGAGCCATGATGGCAGTACCATGACGGTAAGGCAGCAACAGCGTTTGTTTTATCAACAAAGAGAACAAAATTCCAAAGTGGACTTTGATCGATCGAGTTGAGGTTTTTAGAACAATGTTGTAGAGGTGCGAAGTCTAAGACAAGATACTTGCGCAACTTTATCTTCTCTATGAAGTTTGGAACTTCACAGCTGTACTATAATTTACCAAGCGATATTCGCGGGGTCTAGTAATTAGATAACACTTTTTGCTGAATACTACTTCTCAATCTCATCAACAACCTTCTTTTTGTTCTTCTTACTACGCAGATCAAAAAACTCTACCATTAATGAAAAGGCTATGGTGAAGTACAAATAGCCCTTGGGTATTATTCCAACCTCGTTGCCAAATACCACAAGATGGCCAATATGGGCAGCTTCGGCAATCAGCATAAAACCGATCAGAATCAAGAAAGAGAGTCCTAATATTTGAATGGAAGGGTGTTTGTTCACAAACTCACCAACGGGGTTGGCGAACAACATCATGATCAAGACCGAAATCACCACCGCAATGATCATTAAGATCAAGGCATCGTTCGGGTTGGGCGAAATGCCATTGGTCATACCGATCGCCGTCAAAATCGAATCAAAAGAAAAAACGATGTTGATCACTGTGATCTGTACGATGGCGTTGGTCAGGGTTTTCGAACGGGCTTTGGTCACCTCACGCTCATCATGCCCCCGGTCCTCAACCTTTTCATGTATTTCCCTAGTGCTTTTGTACAACAGAAACAGACCGCCAGCAAAGAGAATCAAGGCCTGGCCACTGATGCCACCATGGATCCAATCTAGATCAATGACCCAAAAGGGTTTTTTCATTGAGGTGAGCAGGGTAATGCCGAACAACAGAACTATACGCATGGCCATGGCGAGAAACAGTCCTATGTTCGTGGCCTTCTTACGCTGGGTTTTTTCTAGTTTACCGGCCGCTATTGATATGAATATGATATTATCGATACCCAGAATTATCTCGAGAAATGTAAGAGCCAAAAGGGCTGCCCAAGCATCGGGGTTGGTGAAAATTTCAAACATGGTTCAATTGGTTTTTAACACGGTTCCTTTGTTTTTCTTGGTTTCTCCCACTATACTGTACTCAAATGTATATGAACTATCGGTTGTTGACAATATCTTCATGTGTATCGATTTCTCCTCGGTCTTGTTCGTGGGGTTCAGTTTTTTAATAATATATTCACAATCGTTGATCCACCGAACCGATGACGTATCTCTTTTTCCCGCAAAATAATCGATTTCGATATCAGAAGTACGAACAAAGGTTGTGGTCAACTCTTTACCGTCAACCACCGTAGTGAAACTGAACTCACCGGTTTTGAATTTACTGCAATTGCGTACGGGTTGATAGCATGAAGCCAGCAAGGTCAAAACAAAGATAAGAGCGAACCGTTTTTTCATTTGAGGCACAAATTAATGAATTAAGCACGGGTTGCATGGAATTTTTCAGAATAATATTATTTTAAAAGTATTTGGAGCGCATTCTACATGGACAGCCATTATAAAAAAGTGGTTTTTTAAAGGGTTCTAGTTTATCTAGGTATCTTTAGCGCTTGATATGGCAGTAGCACAAACAAATCATTCAATTTATAAGGAAGTCTCGGTGCAAGGGAGGTATGTCGTCAATGAGCAGCTCATTACATTTTTTAAAACCCAAGGGCTTCATGGTTCGATTGAAACCATCGGATATTCCGTAGATAAAAAGACTATTTTTTGCCTGAGCATGGGCACTGGCCCATCAAAGGTATTGATGTGGTCGCAAATGCATGGCAACGAAGCCACTACGACCAAGGCGGTTCTTGACCTGATTAATTTTCTGGGCTCGAAAACACCCACGGCAATTGATATTCTTAAGAACTGTACGTTAAAGATCGTTCCGATATTGAATCCTGATGGGGCAGCTAAATATACTCGTTCAAATGCCAATGAGGTCGACCTCAACAGAGATGCCCAAGATCTAGATCAACCCGAGAGCAAGGTTCTCAGGACTGTTTTTGAAGCATTTCAACCTGATTTTTGCTTCAACCTACACGATCAGCGCACGATATATAATGTGGGCAATACCCCAAAACCGGCCACGGTTTCCTTTTTGGCGCCAGCACACGATCTAGAACGTACAATTTCAAAAACCAGGGCAATGAGCATGCGGTTGATTGTGGCGATGAACCATGAACTGCAAAAACACATTCCCGGGCAGGTGGGTCGTTATGATGATGGTTTCAATGCCAATTGTGTTGGTGATACCTTTCAAATGTTGAATACACCCACCATTTTATTTGAAGCGGGGCATTACCCTGATGATTACGGCCGCGAAAAGACACGGGAGTATATCTTTCATGCACTCCTAACTGCACTAAACTGTGTGGCCAAATCGGAGGTCGATAACTACCGGCAACAAGATTATTTTAATGTTCCAGAGAACAAAAAACAGTTTTTTGATGTTCTTGTAAAGCATGTTCCCCTAGCGAATTCTTCAAAAACCGAAGATATTGGAATTCTATTTTCAGAGCGCTTGAAAGACGGCACTATTGTCTTTGAACCTGAGATAAAAAAGCGAGGCGATCTCAGGGGGTTTTATGGGCACAAGGCGTATGATTACAAAAACAAGGAGGCCTTGAAATTGCTAAAGAACACTAATCTATGGAATTTACTACAAATTTAATTTTTGAAGAAAATTTTTAAAATTTAATTATTTTTTACGTTTTTGTTAAAAAAATACAGGTTTTCGTGCATTTTATTTCTTAATTGTATACTTTTGCTGCAAAATTGATTGATATGGCCAAAGTAAAACTAGACGAAATCGACCATCAAATTCTTGATATGTTGATTGACTATACCAGAACACCATTTACCGATATTGCAAAAAAACTTTTGATTTCAGCTGGCACCGTTCATGTTAGGGTGAAGAAAATGGAAGAGGCCGGAATCATCAAGGGCTCATCACTTACCCTAGATTATGTGAAGTTAGGCTACTCTTTTATCGCCTATGTGGGCATTTTTTTAGAAAAAACACACCAAACCAAATTTGTTTTAGAACGTTTAGAGAAAATTCCGAATGTAACGGTAGCGCATATCACTACGGGCAAATTCAATATATTTTGTAAAATACGTGCACAAGATACCAATCACGCAAAAAACATCATTTTTAGCATTGATGATATTGAGGGAATCAGCAGAACCGAAACCATGATATCGTTGGAAGAAAGCATCAACGACAAAAAACGCCTGATGCACACGATTTTTAACAATATATAGTTTTTTAAATCGGGGTGATTTAGTAGTACAAACCTAAAACAGTATGCGCATACCTGAACTCAAGCCTACAGATTGCAGTGGTTTTTATAAAAAATACATTACTACTTTGGGTGAGGCAGAATTAATGGCTGTGCTCGAGAAGCAGTTAATTGACTTTTCTCATTTTTTAGAAAATATCTCGCAAGAAAAACTTCGTTATGCCTATGCTGAAGGAAAATGGACCCTTGCTGAAGTAATAGAACATATTATAGATACGGAACGTGTTTTTCAATACCGCGCACTCTGTTTTTCACGCAACGACCAAACGCCATTACCCGGTTTTGACCAAGATGCCTATGTGCTAGAATCAAATGCCAGTAATAAAACAATTGGAAATTTTACTGATGAATTTAGAAGCGTACGCACCGCTACACTTAGTCTGTTTTCAAGCTTTAATGATGCTGTTCTACAACGAGTGGGTACTGCCAGTAATGCAGCAATGAGTGTTGGTGCATCAGGGTTTATTATCTGTGGCCATCTAGAACACCACAGGAAAATAGTATTGGAACGATATTTTAATTAGTGATCAAAGTCAATTTGCCCATCAGCATCCCGTTCAGAATCAAGTTCCTTTTTGATATCTTGAACATCAGCTTCCTCCAAGACCGATTCTACTTTAGTCGCTAATTCTTTTTCAATAATATCTTCAAAATTAGAAATAAAGTGAGCAAGGCTCTTGCTTATTTTCACCAAGTATATGGTGTCTTCTGTTTTTATTTCAACAGCTTCGATGATTTCACCATGGGCATTTTTAAAGATAATGATATCTTCATCGCCATAACCATAGGGGTAGGTCTCGATCAATAAAACCGCCAGTTCATGGTCAAGTTTTTTGTAGTCAACAAGTTTACGTAGCATTATAGGTCAATTTTAGGTTTGGTTTATTCAACGTGCCTAAACTAGACGTTTTTTTTGTTCTTCAACAGAAAGAGTTGTCAAACTCGAATTTTAGTATACATAGCTAGACAACTTTGTAGTATGCGAATGCCTCTTCGAACAAATCATAGGGCACCTGCATATCAATTATAGGTTTTCCTATACTGTCAAGTAACACAAAATTAATGTTACCGTGCGAATTTTTCTTATCGAACTTCAAAAGAGATAAGATGCTCTCAATATCACCTGAATTGAACGTAATTTTTTTATAACGACTGATAAAAGTCATTTTAATGTCTTGTAATTGATCTTTTGAAAGCCCTGTAAGTTTATACGACAAGTATGCCTCTAGTACCATGCCAATGGCAATGGCCTCACCATGCAGCAATGTTTCGTGCGCGTCGCTCTCTAAGAAGTATGATTCTATGGCATGGCCCAAGGTATGGCCGTAATTGAGTATTTTCCGCAAGTCTTGTTCTGTAGGATCTTGAAGCACTATTGTATTTTTGATAACTACTGAGTCGTAAATAAGGTCATCTATATTGTGAAAATCAGAGATTGGCTTTAATTGTTTCCAGTACTCTATATTTTGGATCAAGCCATGTTTTAACATTTCAGCAAAGCCGCTTTGTAACTGACGCTCAGCTAAGGTTCGTAAAAAAGAAGGTATGACCAATACCATTTCTGGTTGATTAATGACACCTATCTGATTTTTCAAGGCGCCCAGGTCAACTCCTGTTTTACCACCGACCGAGGCATCTACCATAGCCAAAAGGGTAGTGGGCACATTTATAAAATCAATACCCCTTTTAAAGGTTGATGCAACAAAGCCCCCCAAATCGGTAACCACGCCGCCGCCCAAATTAATAAGTAGACTTTTGCGATCTGCATTAGCTTCAGACAGTGCTTCCCATACTTGGGTACAGGTCTGTATATTTTTATTTATCTCGCCCGATTTAATTTCTAAAATTATAAATCCATCACTAGCTGCTACCTGCGACTTGAAAATGGGCAGGCAAAGTTCTCCGGTGTTTTCATCCACCAAAACAAAGACTTTTGAGTATGGGTTTGATGCTAAATGTGAGTTCAAGGAATCATAGCCCTTTTGGTTGAAATATACTGCGTATGCCGATGATACTATGGAATCCATTTAAAAATGATTTTTAGTTTCAGATGTTTAAAGAACCGTTATTAGGTAATCAACCCATTTTGATACTACAAAATAAAGGTAATTTTTTATCAAAAGAATCAATCTGTGTTTTTATCTTTGAGGTATCTAAAAAGAGATTAGTATGGACAAAATTTTTGAAGACACCGTAACGGCTTTTTCACTAAAAACGGATTCAGAACTTGAACGGGCTTATTTTTTGTTCAGAATGATCGCCAATGAACCTTTGGTGAAAATCGGTACAGCCATGACGAATTTTGCCATAAAGGCCCATTTACCGGTCGAAGGTCTTATTCGTGCTACGGTATTTGATCATTTTTGTGGAGGGGTCAATGAAGAGGATTGTTTGCCCGTGGTTGATAAAATGTACGAAAAGGGGGTGTGTTCTGTACTTGACTATTCGGTCGAGGGTAAAGAAACAGAAGATCCTTTTGACAACGCCCTAGCAAAAACCCTAAAAATATTGGACTTTGTCAAAGAAAAGGATTCCATTCCTTTTGCGGTCTTTAAACCGACCAGTTTTGGGCGCTTTTCCCTATACGCAAAAGTGAGCAGAGCTAAAAGTCTTTCTAAAAAAGAAGAACAAGAATGGCAACGTGTAATCAACAGGTTTGATCAGGTATGTAAAAAAGCACACAACCTTGATGTTTCTTTATTGATAGATAGTGAGGAAAGTTGGATGCAAGATGCTGCCGACAAAGTAGTTGATGGCTTAATGGCTACCTACAACAAGGAAAAAACAGTAGTTTTCAATACCCTTCAAATGTACCGTTGGGATCGATTGGATTATTTAAAAGACCTGCATCAAAAAGCATTGAGGGAAGGCTTTAAAGTTGGTGTGAAAGTGGTACGTGGCGCCTATATGGAAAAAGAAAATGAGCGGGCAATTGAACAGGAATACCTTTCCCCGATCTGCAAAACCAAAAAAGAAACCGATACCAATTTTGATGCTGCTGTCAACTATATAGTAGAACATCTTGATACGATTTCGCTTTTTCTTGGCACGCACAATGAAACAAGTTCTTATAATTTGATAGAACTGATGGGCAATACGAAAATATCAAATAACGATAAACGAATTTGGTTCGGACAATTATATGGTATGAGCGATCATATCTCTTTCAATCTTGCTGATAGGGGGTATAATGTCGCAAAATATTTACCGTTCGGTCCAGTACGTGATGTAATGCCGTACCTTATTCGAAGAGCGGAAGAGAACACTTCGGTTGCCGGGCAAACGACCAGAGAGCTTTCTTTGTTGAAAAAAGAGCGAAAAAGGCGTAAGATCTAAAGAAATGCGCTGTGTGCCATACGCTATGTGCCATGCGAAAAATCGTAAAGCGAAATACGCAAAGCGATAGCTGGGGTAGTTTAGTTTGTATAACTGATTTCTTCTACCAATACCTTTTCAAGGCAGTTCTTGACTTTTAAAACAGCTTTCTTATCGTTGATCGACCCTTCAATAAAGTAGGTTTTGCAAGAGGTTGATT
>JAJRSY010000246.1 GCA_024278565.1 Bacteroidota bacterium | reverse complement strand
TGAAAGTTCAACTCTTAATAGTGAACTTGATGAGACTTATGATGAGTTAGATGAGTTTAAAGGTCTCTCGGAAGGACTTGATAGCCTGCTGGCTGAAGCAAAACAAGAGATTGGTGCAAAGAAGGTTTTGATCAACAAGCTCAAAAAAGATTCAAAGAAGAAAAAGCAACTTGAAAAAGAAGTGGCGGCTTTAAAAACGCTAAAAGAAAATTATTTAAACAAAATTGACTCCTTAGTTCAGACCAACAATCTTTTAGAAGAGCAAGTGGTGGCTTATCAAAAAGGAATCACCAAGTTGATGGACAAAAATCTGGAACTTGAACAAACCGTTGAAAGGGGTTCTATTTTGACAGCAGGCAATATAACGGCAATTAGCTATAGGCAAAAAGGTAGTGGCAAATATGTAGGCACTGTGAGAGCGTCAAAAACCAAAAAGGTAGAAGTGTGTTTTGATGTACTTGAAAATAAAATTGCCAAACCGGGTGAAAAGAAAATTTTCCTCAAGATCGTTGGCCCTGACGGGGTAACTTTAGGAACCGATGCACTTGGCTCGGGTATTTTTATGTCGAGAGATGATGATACGGAAAACCGTTACACGACCACAGGCATTATTGCCTATGATGGCCAGAAGAAAAATTACTGCTTATCGTGGGAACAGGCAAACGCTTTTAACAGCGGCAACTACCAAGTAGAGATTTATTCAGAAGGCTACTTTAGCGGTGTGGGGGCTTTTATACTTAAGTAGCATTTAAATTCAGGTACCTGTTGTCTATATACTGAATTTACTTTCTTTAAAACTTAAAGATGATCCTCAAATTAAATCTTCTATTGGTAAGAAAGTTTGGCACGGCATAAACCGTGTTGGAAATATCCTTGATCCATAGATAAGACACCGTATTATTGATGCCGAGAAGATTATAAATTTCCAGGGTTGCCCAAATTGATTTAAAATGCCGGAAGAAATTTTTCGGAGGCGTTTCTTTTCTTCCCGGGTCAAATAGCAAGGCGGAGAATCCGATGTCAATTCGCCTGTAAGGAGTCACTCTCAGTTGATCATTGTACTTTTTTCTATCAGGAGGACCGAAAGGCAAACCCGTTGCAAATACCAGGTTGAGATGAACTTTAAACGTTTCGCTGGTGGGGAAATAGTCCTGAAAAAACATGCTAAATCTAATACGCTGGTCGGTAGGCCTCGGTAAAAATCCGGGGTATGTTGTGTCGCCTTCATCACTTACCCTAAAGTCGCCAGCAACATCTTCCTGTGTTGACATCACTGACATACTTATCCATGAATCAGCGCCTTTCACCAACTCACCATGCAAGCGAAAATCTATTCCGGCTACATAGCCTTTTGACAGGTTCTCTCCAAAATATCTTATGAAAACATTGTCAAACTCATAGGGCACCTGATCATACAAATATTTATAATATAGCTCACTGACGAATTTAAAATTTCGCCCCCATGCTTTGAAATTATAATCGAAGCCGACAATGGCATGAATAGATTTTTGAGCTTTCAGATTGGTATTTACCTTACCGTCAAGGTCTCTCATTTCACGATAAAATGGAGGTTGCCCATACAACCCTGCTGCCGCCCTGAAAACAATATCTGCTTTAATATCGGGCGTAATAGAGAATTGAAGGCGGGGGCTGAAAAGCCAATCTTTATTTACATCCCAATAGGTAATGCGCGTTCCATAGGTCAAACTCATTTCATGGTTGACGCCAAAATACCGGGTATCTTGTACGTAGGCATTTATCCTGTTGGAGCCAAGATTAAATTTGGACTTCAACACCCTGGATAATCCTACCTCATCAGGGTTATAGGGCAACGAGTAACCGGCAGAGTCCAGCCGGTCCCATTCATTTATTCTGTCTTCAATGATCTCTCGCTGATAGGTTATGCCCCATTTTAGGTTATGATTACCTTTTATGTAATATCCCTTGTGTGCCGCATTGGCAACAATAGCTTTAAGGTCGGTTCGTGTAAAGTCATGCACCGTTCCTACTCCTAAGCTATATCTTGTTTGTCCGAAATCTTCGCTGCCAAAATCCGTTTCTACCTCTCCCAGAAAATACTCGCCAATGATATCAAATGCTTCCGATTCCTCTGAACGATATGCCGAGGCAAGCCACTTCAGCCCAAGATGCCGGTTGGGTCTATGATTAATTGAAAAGCCGGACATGAACGAATCATACTGATCTCTTTCCTGTCCATCGAAATATACCGTTAACCTTAAGACATTATTAACTACGCCAAAGGTGGTTTCCCTGTCAACAGGAACAAAAGAATATCTGTTTCGTGCATAATTGGCAATCCACTCCAAATCAACCTTATCATTTACTTTATAGGTGAGGTAAGATTGGAAATCAAGAAATGATGGGCTGTACTGACCTGAAGTTTCAAGGCTATTGAGCAGATATTGGCTGTTTTTGTACCTGAAGCCTGCAAGAAAGGTAAAACGGTTTTTCTTATCGCTGCCTTCCAGATGTGCGGCAGCTCCAAGCAAACCAATTTCGACCGAACCGGCAAAATCCTTTGGTTTTTTATACTTCACATCCAATACAGAGGCTTGTTTGTCGCCATATTTTGACTCAAACCCCCCTGATGAAAAAAAAACGGAATTGACAAGGTTGGAGTTAATAAAACTTAATCCTTCTTGCTGCCCCGACCGTATGAGGAACGGGCGAAACACTTCAAAATCGTTGACATATACGAGGTTTTCATCAAAATTGCCGCCTCTCACCGAATAGGCTGTACTTAGCTCATTGTTTGCTGCAACACCGAGGGCTTGAGTTGCAAGCGCAGATTCTATGTTGCCAAACGGGGTAGGTATGGTTTCTACCTTTTTCACATCAATCTCTACCCCACCCGCAGTCTGTCTTTCAAGATGATCTTTGATATTAACCTCCTGAATGAGTATGACATCGGATATAAGTGTTTTATCGAGCGTCATTTGCTGACCTTCCTGAAGATTTACCGTTACGGTATCATTCATATATCCAATAAAGGAGAAAACGATTTTCAGTTCTTCTTCGGCATCTAACTCAATATTGTACTTGCCTTCTGAGTCTGTGGAGGTTCCATGCCCGGTTTTTAAATTGAGAACATTAACACCGGGAATGGGGCCTGTACCATCTGTAACAATTCCAGACAACACGGCATTGCCCTGAGCAAATGAAACCGTTATATATAAAAGGAAAAGCAGGAAGAAAACAGGCGAACGCATTACAATCCCAAACGGCTTTTATGCATATATAGTATTGACCTCAATATTCTTTAATCCTGCGATGGTTTCCGTTGGATTTTCTGATTTAAAAACACTGCTACCGGCTACTAAGACGTCTGCTCCCGCTTTTAATATTTCAGGGGCATTCCCAAGGCTCACTCCGCCATCAACCTGAATAAGGACAGATACGTTTTGTTCTTCAATAAGGCTCTTTACCTTTCTGATTTTCTTAAGACTGTGCGGAATAAACTTTTGACCTCCGAAACCGGGGTTGACAGACATGACCAATACCAAATCAAGCTCCGCCAGGATGTCTTCCAATACATGAACGGGTGTGTGAGGGTTTAAAGCGACCCCGGCTTTCATATCCCTTTCTTTTATGAGTTGCACGGTTCGGTGTAAATGATCGCAGGTTTCGTAATGGACGGTTATCATGTCAGCGCCTGCTTTTTTAAAATCAGGAATAAAACGGTCAGGCCCGGTGATCATCAGGTGAACATCGAAAGGTTTGGCAGTGTATTTTCTAACTGAAGCTATTACGGGTAAACCAAATGAAATATTGGGAACAAATTGCCCATCCATCACATCAATATGTACCCAGTCAGCCTTGCTTTCATCAATCATATTCATGTCGCTACCAAGATTGCTGAAATCGGCTGCTAAAATGGATGGGGCTATTAATTGTTTCATTTATTAAAGATATTGTCAAAAATACAACAAGCCCCGAGAATTACCAACGAGGTTTTGTAAGTTAATTATGTGAATAAGTCTCGGAATGGGGGGATAAAAATATCACTCACGAGGATAAAAGTTGATTTTGAAAACTCTTCCGCTATCAGGAAGTTGATGCATTTTCAACCATAAATTGCCCTATTGGGAGTTTGAATTTTGAAAATTGAGATTCCACCCGCTATTCTTTGCGCTTCTTATTCCCTGTCTTTTTGTTGACAAATCTATTTGTTCTTCTTTGTTGACACCGTTTATTGAACAGACCCTGAAAAGACGGCTATCGATGATGAAAAGACGGCTATCGATGTCGAAAAGACGGCAATCTATATCAATATGGTGACAATCTGAGTGCATTTGGTGGCGATGGATGTTGATTTGGCGACCTCCCCATCCTGCAAGATTGCATCTTG
>JAJRSY010000245.1 GCA_024278565.1 Bacteroidota bacterium | reverse complement strand
ATTTGCACATGTTTTCAGAAAATTTCAAAAAATGGGACACCATATTGGGCTGGTCTGTTTTTTCTATTGCCTTTATCACTTATTTTATTACCGTTGAGCCCACAAGTAGTTTTTGGGATGCCGGCGAATACATTGCCACCTCGGCAAAACTGCAGGTAGGTCACCCACCAGGGGCACCTTTGCTTCAGATAATCGGGGCCTTCTTCGCTATGTTCGCATTTGGCAATGACCAACTGGTAGCGAGAATGGTAAATTTCGTGTCGGGTGCAGCAAGTGCATTTACCATACTTTTCATGTTTTGGACCATTACCAATTTGGTCAGAAAACTGATTGGTGAAGAAAAAAAATTGACCAACAGCAAGGCGATTGCTGTTCTAGGCAGTGGTCTTGTAGGCTCTTTGGCCTTTGCGTTCTCAGATAGTTTTTGGTTCAACGCTGGTGAGACCGAAGTATATGCCATGGCGAGTTTTATCATGGCGCTTTTACTTTGGCTGGGCCTCAAATGGACCGATAACCTAGACGACCCCAGGGGCAATAAATGGTTGGTTCTTATCTCTTTTGTGGTCGGCCTGACCTTCGGCATACAGTTCATGGGCTTTTTGGCCATTCCGTCAATAGGATTGCTCTATTATTTCAAGACCTATAAGGAAATTACGGTAAAAAATTTCTTATTGGCCAATATTGCAGTAGTTGGGCTGCTCATGATGGTCTATAAATTTTCGCTGACCTATGTGCTTCAGCTTTTTGGGTGGGGCGAGGTTTTCTTTATCAACAATATCGGGCTTCCTTTCAATAGTGGATCGATCATCATCGGGCTCTTGTTCATAGCGGCTTTCTATTTTGGCCTGAGCTATACCAAAAAAAACAATTTCAAAACGGCAAACACCATTGTACTTTGTTTGGTGTTCTTGTTCCTAGGTTTTTCATCTTGGATCATGCTTCCGATACGGGCCAATGCCAATGTGGTCATCAACGAGAACGACCCCTCTGATGCCCGTTCGCTATTGGCTTACTATAATCGAGAGCAATACCCTGGGGTCGATAGTCCCGTTTACGGTGCCTATTACTCCGATGCTTTTGCCCCTGCCGGCAAAGAAAAAGACGAAGCCCCAAAATACGAACGTGATGAAAAACTGGGCAAATACGTCATTGTCAACTATTACAAAAACGCCCTTCAAGATGCGCATGAGGATCATGTGGGCATTCTACCAAGAATGTGGAGCACCCAGCATGCAGAAAAATACATGACCTATTTTGGCCCGCTTGATTTCAAGATGAAACAATCGAACGAAGAACTTAGGGTTGCGGTAAAACAGGTCAAAGACGGTTTTGCTAATGGTGAGATCGATGCCGAGCAATATATTGGCTTTATCAAAAGATTTGGCGATTATTTAGAAGTACAACCGCCTACGGTGTGGCAGAACATCAAGTATATGTTCGAGTTTCAATTCGGTTATATGTACTGGCGCTACTTTATGTGGAACTTTACAGGTAAGCAAAATGATGTTCAGGGCCGGTACAACGACAACGGTAACTGGTTAAGTGGCATTGATTTTATTGACAGCATACGTTTGGGCAGTCAAGACAACCTACCTAGCGACATAAAAAACAACAAAGGGCGAAACACCTATTTCTTTTTGCCCCTATTGTTGGGCATTATAGGTTTGGTATTTCAAATTTCTAAGAATCCGAAACAATTCTGGGTGCTCTTTATGTTCTTTATGTTTACGGGCATTGCCATACAATTTTATACAAACCCTTATATTTTTCAGCCCCGCGAACGTGATTATTCACTAGTTGGCTCGTTCTATATATTCGCTCTTTGGATTGGTCTTGGAGTATATGGCCTATTCGATGAGCTACAAAAGTTCTTGACCCCGAAAATTCTGGCTCCAGCGATAACCGCAATCTGCCTTTTGGCCGTACCAACCGTTATGGCCTATCAAAATTGGGACGATCACGACCGTTCAAATCGTTTTACGGCCAGATCTACCGCAATGGCCTATCTCGATTCATGCCAAGAAGATGCGGGCGCCATACTTTTCACCATTGGTGACAACGACACCTTTCCGCTTTGGTACGCACAAGAAATAGAAGGCTATCGAACCGATGTCAGGGTGGTATGTACCAGCCTTTTCGAAACTGATTGGTACATTGACCAAATGAAGCGCAAAGCGTATGAAAGCGACCCGATCCCCTCACAGATCGGACACGAAAAATACCGTTGGGGATCTAGAGACGTGATGTACCACCAAAACGCCGACGACCTCTTCAACAAAGAGGTCTCAAAAAGCAGGTGGAGTGTTCAATCATTTATTGATTGGATCGACAACGACAGACCCAAAACAAAATTAAGGTACTATTTAGAACAGAAGGGCGCCGACCTTTCTGACTATTCAGAAAATGTACTGAATATTGTCTACTACCCCACCAATAAACTGCGCATACCCGTCAACAAGAAAAACGTGCTGGCAAGCGGACTGGTCAAACAAAAGGATTCAGCCCTTATCGTCGATTACATTGATATCGACATACCCAAGAGCGCAATTACAAAAAAGAGCATGATGATGTTGGATATTATTGCCAATAACGACTGGAAACGCCCCATTTATTTTTCAGGGGGAAGTTTTGACGATGCCGAATTTATATGGATGAAAGACTATCTACAACTTGATGGCCTAGCCTATAAATTGGTACCCATTAAGACCGAAAGGAAGAATGCCTTTGAAATGGGGCGGATAGATACCGACCTCATGTACAACATCGTCAAAAAATGGGATTGGGGCAATTCAAGCGATCCAAATATTTACCACGATACCCAAACGAGAATACAGGGCGTAACCTTTAGAGGCAACCTCGCACGTTTGACGGAAGCCCTTGTTGAAGAAAACAAAATAGAGAAAGCGAAAGAGATCATTGACATCGCCATGACCAATTTACCCTTAGACCAATATGGGTACTATACCTTGGTAGAACCCTTTGTTGATACCTATTATAAAGTGGGTGAAACCTCAAAAGCCCATGGTCTTTTTGAAAAGCTGAAAACAAAATACCAAGAACGGTTGAACTATGCCGCAGGCACCAGTTCAGATCAGCAATACGATAATATTGATGACATTATTAGTGATTTGGAGGCCTACCGCCGAAATATTGACATTCTTATTATCAACGATGATCGTGAAATGGCCGAAAAAGAAACGCTTATATTCAATGAGTATATTGATAAGTTCAGCCATTTCTATAAAGATCAAATTCAGGAAGACGAAAGCAGACCGTCGCTAAATGCCGACCCTGATTTGTTGAATACGGCACCGGCTACATCAGATTCAACAATTGTAGATACTACAAATTAATGTTGTATTGGACACCGCTTCAAAAACGAACTAGAAAAGGTTATAAGAACACTACGAATTTCAATTATTGAATACAAACTTCAGGACAATAGTACCTGAGCATGTCTTTTTCTAAAATGATAACCCTTCCCCTTCTTGCTGGCACTTTAGCATCAATTCTACACGTTATTTCTGGTCCAGACCATTTGGCAGCAGTTACACCTTTAGTGATTGAAACCAAACGAAAAGCGTGGAAAATTGGTTTGGCTTGGGGTTTTGGACATTTATTAGGAATGCTCTTCATAGGTGTTTTATTTTTATTATTTAAGGACTTTATTCCTGTAGAAGCAATTTCAGAATATAGTGAGCAATTGGTAGCAATTGTTTTGATTGGCGTTGGAGTTTGGGCTTTTTATCGAATTTTTAATGAACAGAAAAGTCACAAACATCCACATGTTCATTCAGAAGAAGAAACCTATATTCATATACATAAACACGAACATAAGGATGATGAAGGACACCAACACAGACATAAAAAAGAGATAAAACAAAATATACTATCTTCTTTTAGTATTGGTTTTTTACACGGATTAGCAGGCGTTGCCCATTTTTTATTATTATTACCAGTTTTGGGCTTTGAAAATCAATTTGATAGTATAAAATATATTATAGGTTTTGCTGTTGGAACTGTTTTAGCAATGACTGCCTATGCTTTTATTCTGAATAAACTTACAAAGTTTTCAAAACAGCAGCATAATGATAGTTTCTTTAAAGGTATTCGCTTTGCAGGTGGTTTATTTGCTATTGTTATTGGGTTTTATTGGCTTTGGTTGAGTTTTAATTAAGATGTTATTACAATTCCAATAAGTTTTTAATCTCGCAAATTACTATTCTATGGTTTCCTGTATCTGCAATATATAAGGTGTCTTTTTCTGTAGTAACTGAAAACGGCCAATAAATTGCACTTTTTGTTCCTAATAAATTGTCTTTAAAATCGCTACTTGTAGTAAAATTTTCTCTGCCAATTAAAAAATCGGCATTTTCATTATTTTTAGTTGGTATTTTATGAAAACCAAGTATTCTACTGTTTCCTGTATCATTTACTAAAATTCCATCATTATAAAAACAAGCATCATACGTCCAATTTAAGGTGTTTTTTTCTGGTGCTAATCGAAACTGATTTTGACCTGCATTATCAAAATTTTCTTGCCCAATTATAATATCCGCTTGTTTGCTAAAGGCATCATTTTTATTATTCCAAATCAAAATTCTGTAGAATTGCGTGTCTGCAATTGCCAAATTTCCTTTGTCGTTTATTTTAATAGAGTACGGCCAAATAGCATCATTATTTTCGTAATCTCTGGTATTAAAGTTTGGTTTACCGATAACTTTATCTGCTTTAGTACAATTTTTAGTCGGAATTTTATTGTAAAATAAAACTCTACGGTTTCCTGTATCTGCAATCCAAAGTGATTTTCCGTCAGAAAAAACGCCGTAAGGCCAATTTAAAGTT
This sequence comes from Bacteroidota bacterium, assembly GCA_024278565.1. GTDB lineage: Bacteria > Bacteroidota > Bacteroidia > Flavobacteriales > Flavobacteriaceae > Maribacter_C. The sequence continues at coordinate 2,934 of JAJRSY010000245.1, read as the reverse complement.
TGTGATGTTGGATCATTGCCAATAGCGCCATTCGGTAAATTGGAATTAAAATCTTTTTGACCCAAAACAACATCGGCAGGTTGTGCATTTTTTGTTGGTAAAGTGTGCCAAATTAAAACGCGGTGGTTCCAAGCATCTGCTACTACAAGTTTATTACCGTCCGACCAAATTCCTGAAGGATAAAGCAAGGTACTTTCATTCACTTCTCCACCAGCATTTCTGCCAATTTCATCTACTTCAGATTGTCCTAAGATAATATCTGGTTCTTGAAATTCAGTTGTTGGCACTATTTTCCAAATAAAAACTCTATTTCTGGCAGTATCTGAAACAAATAGCATATTTTTTGCTACAAAAACGCCTCTTGGCGCTAAAAACGGATTGTTTTTTGAGCCTTTAAAAAGTCGTGCGTTTTTTACTTTATCGCCTAGTGTTTTGTAATTCATTTTTGTTTATTCTATTCTTCTCCCACAGATTATCACAGATTTGTATACCGAAAATTTTATAGATAACCACTGATTACTTCTGCGTAAATCTGCGAAATCTGCGGGAAATTCTTTAACAAATTCTAGGTAATTGTTCTCCTGGCAACATACTGACCACACGTTTTCCGCCAATGGCACTTTCCATAATTACTTGTTTTTGGTGTTCTTCAACTACTTCGCCTATAATTTTTGCATTGATTCCGTTTTCATCTTTATGTAAAGTTGCTAAAAATTCGGTTGCTATTTTTGCATCTACAAAACTTAAAAACAAGCCTTCGTTTGCAACATATAATGGATCTAAACCTAACAATTCACAAGCACTATGCACTTGTTCATCTATGGGTAAATCGTTTTGCTTTAATTCAATTCCTATTTCAGAAGATAAGGCTAATTCTTTTAAAACCGTTGCAACACCACCGCGAGTTGGATCGGTTACTAAATGAATGTCATCACCAAATTTTTCGATTAAATTAATAATAGTATGATTCAAATTTGTGGTATCACTTACTATTTCGGAATCAAAATCCAAGCCTTCACGAACCGACATAATTGCCATTCCGTGGGAAGCGATATTTCCACTAATGATGATCTTATCTCCTGTTTTAATATTATTTGCCGATATTTTTGCTTTGGGGTGTACATTTCCAATACCAGACGTGTTGATAAATATTTTATCGCCTTTTCCTTTTTCCACTACTTTGGTATCACCTGTAACCACTTGCACACCTGCTTTTTCACACGCAAATTTTATGGAAGTGAGTATCTTCCAAAATTCTTTCATTGTCAATCCTTCTTCAATAATAAAACTTAAGGACAGGTATTTGGGAACTGCACCACACATTGCTAAATCGTTTACAGTACCATTAACTGCCAATTCTCCAATATTTCCACCAGGGAAAAAGATAGGCGACACCAAAAAACTATCGGTCGAAAATGCTAATTTTCCGTTCATTTCTATAAAAGCGCCATCGTGCCTTTCGTTTAAAATATCGTTGCTCAACAAATCGAAAACGCCAGTATCCAATAACTTGTTTGTTAATACACCACCACTTCCGTGACCTAAAGTAATCACGTCAAAATCCAATTTGGGCATTGGACATTGCAATTGCATTTTTACGGGTTTTTTATCGCTCATTGTTGTCTTTGTATTGTATATTTTCCCATTTCCGTTTTCGGTAAATGGTTCTTCGGCTTTTGTATAAATCTTCTATATCATCCGCATTTTCATTCTGAATTTTATGAACGAAACTGTAACGTTTTTCATTATAATTCATATCATTATCATAGAAATTGGCTTTCATTTTTGCTAATTCTTCGGTACGATATTCAACCAATGGTTTGTTCATTTCATCTTTTCTACGCTGAAATTTTTTGGCGGCAATGAGTTTGTCAAAATATGATAAGTTAGCAATACCTTGCGCTTGTTGTTGTACGAATTTTACAAACTCTGGATTGGTTTCTCCATAAAAATCATCGATCAAGCCAATATCTTTGGCAATATCAACTCCCCAAGGCAAACATTCTTCCGTGAATTTATTGGCTTTATCGATTCCTATTCTTTTTGGCAATAAATACGTCCAATATTCTGAACCGTATAAGCCCATATTTTTGGTATGCGGGTTGATGACTATTCCGTTTCTTGCCATAAATTTATCTCCTGACAATGCCAATGAAACACCACCAGCACCAGCATTTCCTTGCAAAGCACAAATTATATAATGTTCTGTTGAATTAATGATTTCAAGAATTAAATCGTCTATTGCATTGATGTTTTTCCAAGATTCATTTGCAGGGTTTTCGGCATTTTCAATGATATTTAAATGAATTCCGTTTGACCAAACGTCTCGTCCGCCCATTAAAACCAATAATTTTACACTTTTTTTCGCTTCAATAATAGCATCTTTCAATCGCAAACATTGTGCTGCACTCATTGCACCATTATAAAAATTGAAATGTAAATAGCCTATTTCATTATCTTTTTCAAAATAAATCTCTCGCCAAGTTTTATGGTTTATTTCTTTAAATGGAGAAATATCCAAAACCGGAATCTCTTTTGCTAAACCTCCCAAAGCAATAGTTGCAGGTAATTTTATTTGATCTTTTTTTGCCTTTTTAAGTTGCGTTAGCCAAACGGCATTTTTTTTGGTCGCAACACAGATTCCGTTATTTCTTTGTGCAATAATTTCGCCAGATTTTCCTTTTAATTTTTCTTCTAAATGTGCTCCAAAGCAATAAAACTCTTGATTTAATAAGGTGATTTTTACTCCAGGAGAACTATCTACTGCGTTTATTTTTCTGATGATATTTGCTGCATCATCATCCCAAGAAAAGGCAACTTCTTTTTGTGTTATTTTGTTATTCCATTTTCCTTTTATATCCGAATTGGTATCATCTAATTTTTCAGGTGTAAACGCTTTATTTTCAAAATTTTTCAAGGCTTGTAAAATACCTT
>JAJRSY010000244.1 GCA_024278565.1 Bacteroidota bacterium | reverse complement strand
CGGGCAAGGCAAAATTTATCGGCATAGCCATAGCTATGGCTATAAATTTTAACGCCGATCGGCGGAAAAAGAGCAAGCCTGCCTGCCGGCGAGGCAGGCGGAAATTTCGGGTTTTAAAGTGGCAGGAGTATACATAGAAATCAGACAACACCAGTGTTAAGTTAAGCATAAAAAGACGCCCCAAGACTCATTCTTTTTCGTTTTTATTTCATGAAAAAAAAATCACATAACTCGGCTATGCCCATTTTTTTTTCATTTCATAAAATTCAAAAAATAATTTCGCCTTAACCGCCATTTCATACTTAACTTAACACTGGTGGAATTTAAAGATCTGGTGTTTGGAATTTTGAATTTGAACCATGCCTCACAGTTTACCTGCCGTAGGCAGGGCAGGCAGGTTTGAATTTGAATTTGAATTTTGGAAATTGTAATTTTATTCAATTATCGCATCATAAATAGCTCGCTGGATCCGTGTTCTCAACCCTGATTTCACCAATAACCGATTCGAAGCCGATGGGTAGGTTCTATTTGACAAAAACACATAGACGATCTCATTATCGGGATCAGCCCAAGTATAGGTGCCGGTAAAGCCACTATGACCAAAACTTTTTCGTGAGACACAGCCACAAGTGGGGCCCTTGTCTTTCAGCTGGGGCTTGTCAAAACCCACCCCCCTTCTAATTTTTTTATCGCAAAAATAACAGGTGTTGAATTTTTTAATGGTTCTTCCATCCAAAAATCGGGTACCCCCGTAGGTGCCGTTCTGAAGGTACATTTGCATGATTTTTGCCACGTCATTGGCATTGCTGAAAAGACCCGCGTGACCACCAACCCCACCTTGCATGGCGGCACCCATGTCGTGAACATAACCTTGTACGGTCTGATGTCTGTAATATTTATCTATCTCAGAGGGTACGATCCTGCTTTTCGGAAATTTCTCTAAAGGGTTATAACTCGTACTTACGGCACCTAGGGGCTTGTACAAAAAATCATCTGCCAATTGATCCAAACGGGATTTTTTTGTTTCTTCAATATACTTTTTTAACACAAAATAAGCCACGTCACTGTATCTATAACGATTTGATTTTAAGCTTTGTCTACCTATACGATCATAGATTGAATCTTTGTAGGCATCTGCCAGAAAAAGGTTGTCGGTTACTTTAATTGAAAATCCATCTATGGGCTTGTTTCTATAGAACTCGTCAGATGGTTTTCTTTTTGCATCCAAAGTACTGATATAAAAAGCGATCCAAGCGGGTAATCTACCATAGTGGGATAAGGCTTTCAGTACGGTGACGTTTTTCAGATCAGAATCGGCATAAGCGGGTATGAGTTCTTCAAAAGTATTGTTCAAAGCAATTTTGCCCTCTTCCTCCATCTTCATTATTATAGGCAGCGTACCCAATATTTTGGTAATGGAGGCCAGATCATAAATATGGTCCGGGGTTATTTTTTCTTCAGAATCATAGGTAGGTCCGCCGAAGCCTTTATTATAGATCACTTTTCCTTTACGGGCAATCAATACTTGGGCACCCGGGTACATCAACGAATCGAGACCATCTTGTACCAACCGATCCACTTCCGCCAATTTAGAAGAGCTCATACCCACCCTTTCAGGATAACTGTACCCCAAACGCAATAAAGATTTTAACCGAACAGTGGTATGTACCGGAAATTCTGAACCAATGGTTATGGGTAAAACTCCTTTTGCGGGAATGGCCCCAAAAATAAGTTGTGCAGCTTTTTCTTGGGCCAACTTACTGTTCTGGTAAGCCACTACTACCCCATCAATGCTCTTAAACGAATTCACATCCAATAAGGCATACGGCTTTGCAAAGACAGCAAGAATTAGGTTTGAGCTTCGCTCCTTTGAAATCTCATGTAACCATTGAACCTCTTTCTTTGAAAAGGTATAAGGCTTCCAAGGGCTATCATTGCTCTTGTGATGACCAACAATCACCAAATTATAATCATTCAATTTTTTCTTTAGCGTTCCTATATCCTTCCCGTTGATTTGGGTGACATTGGCGTATTTGTTCAACTCGTTGATAAATGGTTCGCTATTGGCATCACCAAATTTAACATAGGCTATCTTTTTATTTTCCAACTTTTTTATGCCCATGAGGTAAAAGTTGTTCTTGACCACGGTAATCGCGTTTTCGATGGCTTCTTCGTATACCAGATCATCATCCAATGAGTTTAGGTCTTCATAAAGATTGTTGATCTCTACCGGCCTGTATTTGTGCAGACCCACCTTGTATTTGGCCATGAGTATCTTTTTTACCGAACTGGAAAGACGCTCTTCACTGATCTTGCCCTTTTCATAGGCCTTCGAAAGTCTCACCTTTGCCAATTCAACTTCGGTGGGCATAAGTAACATGTCATTGCCCGCTAAAAAGGCATTAAGTTCTACTTTTCCGTTTTTTCCGCTATTGGAAACCCCCTTCATATTCAAAGCATCGGTAAACACCAACCCTTTGAAACCTAGTTTTTCTTTTAAAATACCAGAAATAATCTGCTCTGACAAAGAAGATGGCAAGCCCTTTTTAAGTTCTAGGCCCGGCACCTCTAAATGGGCCACCATGATACTGGTCAACCCGTTTTTTATTAATTTTTTATATGGATAAAGCTCAATACTATCCAACCGTTCCTTCTTAAAATCGATGATCGGCAGGGCGTGGTGCGAGTCTGTTGACGTATCACCATGACCGGGAAAATGTTTCCCGCTTGATAGCACCCCTGCACGTTCCATACCTCTTATAAAGGCAATGCCTTTTTGGGTGACATTATCTCTGTCCTCGCCAAAAGAGCGGCTTCCAATAATTGGATTCTTCGGATTGGTATTGATATCCACAACGGGTGCGAAATTGATATGAACACCCAAACGCTTGGCATGTTTTCCTATCCGCTCCCCTACCTTTTCAACAATGGCATTGTCTTTTATCGCCCCCAAGGTCATGTTGTACGGAAAAGCATAGGTAGAATCCAACCGCATCGAAAGTCCCCATTCGGCATCTAAGCCTATCAAAAGGGGGATCTTTGATGCCTTTTGAAAAACGTTTGTTAGTTTTGCTTGTCGTACCGGACTTCCCGTTAAAAATATAACCCCCCCTATCTGCTGTGATTTTATGAGTGATTTGATTTTGTCGGTAACGGCCTTACCCTGATCGGAAGCCACACTCACCATGAACAACTGGCCCAATTTTTCATCTAAGGACATTGCCTCGTACTTCGAATCGACCCATATTTTTTGGGCCGTGCTATCGTTCACTATCAAAGGGTTATCCTGAGCATTGGCACAGAAAACAAGTAGAAAAAAGAAAAAGAGGACTCTAAAAAAACGCATATAAAATCTGTCTAAGGAAATAACTGAAAACACTCTTGATTATTGCATTTTATCGAATCTATCAAAAATGAGACCACCGATCGACCTCTACGCAAAATACGCTAAAGCTCACATAAAACGGTTATGCCAACTTTCTGAGGCGGGCACCTCCCAATGTTCCAGATATTCGCCCTTATTGGCAACCAGGTTATTAAAGACGATCGTCTTTTTGGAAACAGCCTTTTGCTTGACCATTTTCTTGAAATCAATAAGGGATTTATAGGCTACATAATCTCCTTGTTTGTACGATACGTTCATCTTATCCAATAGCATCACATTGTACTTTTTTTCCAACTGTTGCATAAAATGTACCGAGGCATCGATAGAACAACCTGAAACTGAAGTTTGTGTTTGATCCAAAGCCAGTACAATAAACCGATTGTAGCGAATCTCATAGCCAGCTATTAAATCACTGCCATGGGCTGTCCAATCTTTAATGAAATTATCCAATTCGCCTTCGATTTCTTTTAATTCCCCTTCATTGAATCCCCGGTTGCACTGGTAGATCCAGATCTTTGAGGTTTTTGGCAAATCTTTGAATTTTACAAGCATACCATTTCGATTTTAAAGTTTGGCTATGTTCTAATTTATAATGCCAATCAAGGGTTAAACGTCGTTTTCAGTCTATTTAATTTGGCTAAAGCCAATCTGTACGTATCTGTTCCCCATGGGCTAAAGCCCGTGGTAATCGACACCAAAGGACATTGTGCGTTTGAATTGGCCGCTGCCTCCATAACGACGAAAACTTTCCGTGCCCGTCCGGTCAGGCGGGGGGGGAAGAGGTTATAAAAAGCAGTCCGAACAGGAACCTAGGCAACTTTCAACCCTTGATTCGCATTAATAGCTGTTTTGCACAGTGTTTTTCTACATAGTTTAGGAGTACCATCCCATAAACGTCCAGACCACCAACTTCTAAACTTTTTACATGAAAATGGGTTTAGGGGTTTAGGTCCAATGTCTAACATCCATTTATCCATTCCCTCCATCTTGATATGAATTATATCTTGCCGTTTCACACATAGGCATTGTTAAAGATCTTCAGCGGTAGCGATCAATTCTGCAATATCCATTACCGCTACAGAAGCTTCTTTTTCTTTGCTCTTGATACCATCGGTCATCATGGTATGGCAAAAGGGGCAGCCGGCCGCGATAATTTCAGGTTTTGTTTCCAAGGCCTGTTCGGTACGTTCTACATTGATATCCTTATCACCTTTCTCGGGTTCTTTGAACATTTGGGCACCTCCCGCCCCACAGCAAAGTCCGTTTTTCTTACAGTTCTTCATTTCGACCAACTCGGCATCCAACTTTCTGATCAGCTCTCTTGGGGCTTCGTACACCCCATTGGCCCTGCCTAAATAACAAGGGTCGTGAAATGTAATACGTTTGCCTTTGAACTGTCCACCTTCCATGGTTATTCTTCCCTCTTCCAAGAGTTGTTTTAAAAACTGGGTGTGGTGCACCACCTCATAGGTGCCACCAAGGCCCGGGTATTCATTTTTCAGCGTATTAAAACAATGTGGGCAGGCCGTAACCACCTTTTTAATGCCATAACCGTTCATGACCTCTATATTGGTGACCGCCTGCATTTGAAAAAGAAACTCGTTTCCAGCTCGTTTTGCAGGATCACCTGTACAACTTTCTTCTGTGCCCAAGACCGCAAAGGAAACCTTGGCCTTGTTAAGTATCTTCACAAAAGCCTTGGTTATCTTTTTGGCCCTATCATCAAAACTACCCGCACAGCCTACCCAGAACAATACTTCTGGTTGTTGGCCCGCTGCAGAGAGTTCGGCCATTGTTGGTACTTTCAAATTACTTTCCATAAAAGTGGTATGTTATTAACTGACCTTACGCAAAAATAATGCATAAATTTGTAAAAAAGAGATATGGCTGTTGATAACTTGAAAGAGCTTTATATGGACTATTAATTAGTTCAACCCAATTAACAACCTGCACAGGGCTGTCAAGGGTTTTAGATGGCGTAATTGGCCATGATAAATTCACTCGTTTGCTATCTAAGGGTAATTTTGATTCTAAATCTTTATGGAAACAAGGTAAAGTTATG
>JAJRSY010000017.1 GCA_024278565.1 Bacteroidota bacterium | reverse complement strand
GGGAGTTATCCTATTTTTGCAACCATTGTTTTTAACTTATTTCATTGACAATCAATTAGTTGAACCATAACTTAACGGAGTGTTGATTTACGGAAGGCCAGTTGCAATCAAAGAGATTTTTAAGGTAAACTAATTCGACCTTTCCATAAGTAGTTTATACCTAAAATCGAACTATTTACCTACATTTAGGGTATAACAACATAAATATGCTTTCAAAAGTCTATGGCAGTGCCGTTTTTGGGGTCGAGGCCCAAACGATAACCGTTGAGGTAAATGTTGATACCGGGGTGGGGTACCATTTGGTAGGCCTGCCCGACAATGCGATCAAAGAAAGCAACTACCGTATTGCGGCCGCTCTGTTGAACAACGGGTACAAGATTCCCGGTAAAAAAATAACATTGAACCTTGCCCCGGCGGATCTGCGCAAAGAAGGCTCTGCGTACGATCTTACCCTGACCTTGGGGATTTTAACGGCATCAGGACAAATAAAATCCGATAACCTAGAGAAGTTTGTTATTATGGGAGAACTTTCCCTAGACGGAAGCCTGCACCCCATAAAGGGAGCTTTGCCCATTGCCATAAAAGCGCAAGAAGAGGGTTTTGAAGGATTTATTTTGCCCAAGGAAAATGCCAAAGAAGCGGCAATAGTCTCAGATTTAAAGGTGTATGGCGTTGAGAACATCAGCGAGGTTATTGAATTTTTTGATAAAGGAACCAAACTTGAACAGACCACCATCGATACCAGGGCCGAGTTCTATAAAAATCTGGACTTCCCCGAGTTTGATTTTTCAGATGTAAAGGGGCAGGAGAGCATAAAACGCTGTATGGAAATTGCGGCCGCAGGTGGACATAATGTGATTTTGATAGGTCCGCCCGGTGCCGGTAAGACCATGTTGGCCAAAAGGCTGCCCTCGATTTTACCGCCCATGACCTTGCAAGAGGCTCTTGAGACCACTAAGATACATAGTGTGGTGGGCAAGACCAAAAACATGGGGCTTATGAGCCAACGCCCGTTCAGGAGCCCGCACCATACGATTTCAGATGTTGCTCTGGTTGGTGGGGGATCCTATCCTCAGCCCGGTGAAATCTCACTTTCGCACAATGGGGTCTTGTTTTTAGATGAACTGCCAGAGTTTAAAAGAGGTGTTCTTGAAGTGCTTCGCCAACCCTTGGAAGATAGGGAAGTCACTATTTCAAGAGCACGCTTTACAGTTACCTACCCCAGTAGTTTTATGTTGGTCGCCAGTATGAACCCCAGCCCCGGAGGTTATTTTAACGATCCTGATGCACCCGTAACCTCATCTCCTGCTGAAATGCAGCGCTATTTGGGCAAGATTTCTGGACCCTTGCTGGATCGTATCGATATTCATATCGAGGTTACCCCCGTACCTTTCGAAAAACTATCGGAAGAGCGAAAAGGAGAGGGGAGTGTTGAAATTCGAAAAAGGGTAACCGCAGCACGTGAAATACAGACCAAGCGTTTTGACGGGCTGGAGAACGTACATTACAACGCACAAATGAACACCAAACAAATTCGTGAATTTTGTAAGTTGGATGAACACTCGAAAGAATTGTTGAAAAATGCGATGGAGCGTTTGAACCTTTCCGCACGTGCCTATGACCGGATCTTAAAAGTGGCACGCACCATTGCCGATCTTGAAAACACCCAAGCGGTGAATGGCAACCATATTGGGGAGGCCATACAATACCGTAGCTTGGATCGTGAAGGGTGGTTGGGCTAGAACTTTGTTTGTTACCAACCCCACCGCTTCACAGATTTGAATTAAGAGTCCACTCCGAAAACAGAAGATTTTCACAAAAAGAGTTATTTTGGATGAGATTATCTTTTTTTGAAATTCGGTGATGCCTGAACATCAGCTAATTGAAAAAAATGAAAATATCGCTAAAAGAAACTTTTTTGATTTTTTCTGTTTTCGGAGTGGACTCAATTAAGTAGGTTTCTTGGTGGAACTTCAATTACATATCCGCAAAGAAAAGTATGTAAACTGACCATAAAACGCAAAAGGCACAGTACGAGTACACTAAATAATCATTGATTGCAGCTTTATCTTCCATAACATTTGGGTTTTAATATAAAACGGGAAGAAAAACATGAAGGGTGGTTCCATTCGTGGAAAAGAACGAATATTCGATTTGGGGCACAAAAAGCGTTGAACGGTTTTTTTTATCTGTAAAGAGGAAGTGCGAAATTACCCTATATCATTCAAAAACAGCAGTTTATCTGGGTGTGTGACGTGGTTTAATGACTAGCCACTTGTTGTAAGAAGATGTATTTATGTTGAAAAGGAGAAGTAAGTAGTGAGCCGTATACAGTTGGCAATGGACAATTACCAGTGAACGGTGGAAAGTTGACAGTGAGTTATTGATGTCTATAAATAAACGAGCAACGAAAAACAGTGAACCGTAGACAGTTGGCAATGAACAATTACCAGTGAACGGTGGAAAGTTTATAGTGAGTTACTGATATCGATAAATAAACGAGCAACGAAAAACAGTGAGCAGTAGACAGTGAACAATGAACAGTGGGCAGTAGATACATTAGATTATTGATTATGGAATCTACAAATAAACGAGAAACCACCAACGAACAACCATTAACGAGCAACAGATATAAACTAGTGTCAAGTCAAGTGTGTGGTTTCGGGTAAGTCGCAGTTATTCCTGCCTGGCCGGCAGGCAGGTTTTGTCCCGAGTATTCGGGATACGAAATAAGAAAAAGTAATAATAGCCGTAGCTACTTGAGTCTTTTTATTATGAGTAAAAACGAAAAAGAACAAGACTTGGTCTGAAGTTTCACACTTGACTTAACACTAGTGGTAAACTACCAGCATACTATTCTTTGACATTAATTAAAACAGCCTCACAGCTCTTGAGATCTGAATTCAGTACGATGTTTTCTGAAACAGCGCCATCGGTTATTTCTATGGAAACCGTGTTTGGGGG
>JAJRSY010000243.1 GCA_024278565.1 Bacteroidota bacterium | reverse complement strand
AGTTGTTTTTAAGGATGATGCCCTCTGCGGTGGTGAAACCCATTGATGATTCTACAGGATCTTTATCCACAGGATCAAAATCGTTCTTTGTGTTCTTTAAACTGATATGTTGCAGGTTTTTTCTGCCCATTATTTACAAGGGTATATTGCCATGTTTTTTTTTCGGAAGGTTCACGACTTTGTTCTCTAACAATGCGAAAGCCTTTAAAAGTTTTCTTCGGGTCTGTTTTGGTTCGATTACCTCATCAATAAATCCTCTTTCTGCCGCACTATAAGGGTTTGCGAACATATCGGCATATTCTTGTTCTTTTTCGGCCAATTTGGCTTTGGGGTCATCTGCCGAGCCGATTTCTTTTCTAAAGATGATCTCGCTGGCGCCCTTTGCACCCATCACGGCAATTTCTGCCCTTGGCCATGCAAAATTGAAATCGGCCCCAATATGTTTTGAGTTCATTACATCATAGGCTCCGCCATAGGCTTTTCTTATAATTACAGTAACTTTTGGCACAGTGGCTTCGCTCAATGCGTACAATAATTTTGCGCCATTGGTTATGATGCCGTTCCATTCTTGATCCGTACCCGGCAAAAACCCGGGCACATCTACCAATACCAGTAACGGAATATTGAAACAGTCACAAAAACGAGTAAACCGAGCTGCTTTTTTAGAGCTGTCAACATCAAGTACCCCTGCAAGAAACATAGGCTGATTTGCTACAATACCGATACTTCTGCCCCCCAATCTCGCAAAGCCGACAACGATATTCTTCGCATAGTCCTTATGGATCTCAAAAAAGGTGGATTCATCGATGATACCATTGATCACTCTACGCATATCATAAGGTTGATTGGTATTTTCAGGAACAATGGTTTCTAAAATTTCTCGAATTTCATTATTGGCCTCAAAAGGCAATAACCCAGGTGCATCTTCACAGTTTTGGGGCATATAGCTCAACAATTGTTTGATCTGGGCAATACATGCCAGATCATTGACGGCGGTTAAATGATTTACACCGCTCTTTGTGGCATGTACCATCGCACCACCCAATTCTTCTGCAGTAACCTCTTCGTTGGTAACCGTTTTTACAACATTGGGACCGGTAACGAACATATAGCTTGAGTTTTCCACCATCAAGGTGAAGTCTGTCATTGCCGGCGAATAAACGGCCCCGCCTGCACAGGGCCCCATAATTGCCGAAATCTGGGGCACTACCCCTGAGGTTTTTACATTGCGATAAAAAATATCGGCATAACCGCCCAGTGAACGTACACCTTCTTGAATTCGAGCACCCCCGCTATCGTTGAGTCCGATTATGGGAATGCCTATCTTTAGGGCAAGATCCATTACTTTGCATATTTTTTCTGCATGGGTTTCAGAAAGTGCACCGCCAAAAACGGTGAAATCTTGAGCGTACACACACACCTTTCGCCCCTCAATGGTACCGTAGCCCGTTATCACGCCGTCACCGTAAAATACCTGTTTCTCCATTCCGAAGTCTTTGGTTCGGTGGGTGACCAAAATGCCCATTTCCTCAAATGAACCTTCATCCAGCAAAAAATGAACACGCTCTCGTGCCGTTAGCTTTCCTTTGGCGTGTTGTTTTTCAATACGGTCGACACCACCACCTAGTTTGGCCTTGGCGATTTTCTCTTGTAATATCTCTTTGGCTTTGCTCATGGTAACTATACTTCTTCTTTCTTGCCCCTGTTGGTTTTCCAATTGGAAAATGATCTTTTTGGGATTTTCAATGACTCCCTATTTTTCAAATAGAAATGGAGACCTACCAAGGAAGCAATTCGTTTTTCCTCTAATTGATTCTCGTTATGGCCTTCTGATAAATAGTGGTCTTTTATAAAGTGCGTATCAAAATTGCCCGAAACAAAGGCCTCATGTTCAAAAACATATTTACCAAACGGTAAGGTAGTGGCCACCCCTTCGATTTTGTATTGTGAAATTGCCTGCAACATCAATTGAATCGCATCTGTTCTATTTTTTCCATAGGTAATCAATTTTGACAACATGGGGTCGTAGAAAATCGGCACCTCCATACCTTCCTCAAATCCATCATCTACCCTTATTCCATGACCTTCTGGTCTTTTATAGGTCGTAAGCGTTCCAATACTCGGCATGAAATTATTTTTTGGGTCTTCAGCGTACACACGCAGTTCAAGTGCATGCCCTTGGATCGTCAGGTCTTCTTGCGAAATTGTCAAAAGCTCGTTCTTGGCAACTTTGATCTGCTGTTCAACTAGGTCGACATTGGTAATCAATTCGGTCACCGGATGTTCTACTTGTAATCTGGTATTCATTTCAAGAAAATAGAAGTTCTTATCGGCATCTAACAAAAATTCTACGGTGCCCACGCCTGTATAATCACACGATTTTGCCACTTGAACGGCAGCCTCGCCCATGGTCTTTCTCATTTTTGGGGTCAGTACGGTAGAGGGTGCTTCTTCAACTACTTTTTGATGTCTTCGCTGAATGCTGCATTCACGTTCAAAAAGGTGTATTACATTACCAAAGTTATCGGCCAATACCTGTATTTCGATATGTCTTGGCGAGGTCACGTACTTTTCTATAAATACAGAACCGTCGCCAAAGGCAGATTGGGCCTCGCTTATGGCTCGCTCCATTTGTTCAGGTAGGTCTTTGTTATTTCCAACCACTCTCATTCCTTTACCACCACCACCGGCCGAGGCCTTTATCAGAATGGGATAACCGATTTTTTTAGCGGTTTTTTGTGCGAGCGCGACATCGGTAATCGCCTTATCAATACCCGGTACCATCGGAATATCATACGCTTTAACAGCTTCTTTTGCCGCCAGTTTATTGCCCATAATTTCGATGGAATGTGGTTTCGGTCCAATAAAGACCATACCGTTGTCATTCACCATTTGAGCAAAAATGGCATTTTCACTAAGAAATCCGTACCCTGGGTGAATGGCATCCGCACCTGTGGCCTTTGCAGCGGCAATTACTTTATCCATCGCCAAATATGATTCTGAAGAAGGTGATTTTCCCAACAAAACAGCCTGATCGGCAAATTTCACATGGGGAGAATTACGATCCACGTCAGAATAAACAGCTACGGTTTTGATCCCCATTTTTCTTGCCGTTCGCATAACCCGAACTGCAATTTCACCTCTATTGGCCACTAAAATCTTCTTCATTCTTAATTTTGTTTATTCAAGTATGACCAACAATTGCCCCTTATCGACCGCCTGGTCTTTTTCAACTGCTATTGACTTTATAATTCCTTCATTTGGTGCGAGAATGATGTTCTCCATCTTCATGGCGGAAAGTACCACAAGGGGAGTGCCTTCCGATATTTCTT